>DATBOH010000136.1:0-46344 GCA_036553915.1 Caulobacteraceae bacterium
CTAAATGGCCGCTCGCTTCAAGCCGTGGCGCACGCATCCGTGCGCTCTGGCGGGGCCGTAGCTCAGCTGGGAGAGCGCCTCGTTCGCAATGAGGAGGTCAGGGGTTCGATTCCCCTCGGCTCCACCAGGGGAACGTTCTAAAACGTCCGATTTCGTCTAGGAAACCCTCTAAAAACCGCAGCTTAAGACAACGAAACAGGCGCCGTTTCGATCTCGGCTTGCGGGCGCCGGACGCGCTTCATCTGGCGGCCTGCGTGCGCGCCGGCCACCGGCTGACCCTCGACCGGAGGTTGGCCGGGGCGGCTGAAGCTCTGAGCGTCGACGTCGCGCTGGTCACCGCTGGCGAAGCGTGACCTATGGTGCGTCCGCGGTCACACGGCGGGCGCGATGTCGGTCTTGGCGAAGTCCCCGCCCTTGAACAGCAGCGGCAAGCCGGTCGCCTTGGCGAGCGCATAGGAGAAGCAGTCGCCGAAATTGAGCCCGGCCGGATGCCGACCTTTGCCGAAACGGCGGAAGGCGTCGATGGCCAGCCGGGCGTGGTCGGTCGATACCGGCACGATCTCGACGCGCATATCGATGAGCAGCCGATTCAAAATGGCGAGGCCCGGCTCGCGCTGGCGGGAAAGCACGACGATCGAGGTTTCGACCAAGCCGCCGGCGCCAAGCAGTCTGGTCGGGGCCAATCGGATGGCGCGTTCGAAGACCGGCCGCTCCGGCTCTTTGTTCAGGATGGAGATGAGAGCCGAACTGTCGATCACCATCAGGTCGGGAGACCGTTTTCGTCGTAGCCCAGAATCTCGTCGTCGGTGCGCGTATCGAACACCGGCAGGGCGCTGAACCGCTCGATCAGGGCGTCGATGGCGGCGCCGTCCCATGGCCGCTGGCCGCGCTTGAGCTGCTCATCGCGCAGCCGCAGCCGCAGCGCGCCGCGGACCGCCTGGGTCAAGCTCTCGCCGGTCAGTTTGGCGACCTGGCGGGCGAGGCTGTCGGTTTCCTTGTCCTTTAGGCTCAGCGCCATTCACGCCATCCGTATAGAAACTGGTGGCGTTTATATACGATCGCGACAGCCAAATGTCGAGGCGAACAGGACTCGCTCTTACCCCCGCCCCACAGCCCCGCTAGAATCCCCGATATCCAATGGGGCGAGGGACGCGTGCGCGGACAGGCGATTGTGCTGCTGGGCTTGATCGCGGCCGCCCCGCCTCCCCAGCCGGGGCGGGCCGGCCTCTATCGCCTGCAGCCTGGGCGCACCCGCATGGTGTTCTCGACCGTCAACCTCGGCATCGTCACCTTTCGTGGCGTGTTCACCGGGGCGAGCGGCGAGATGAGCTTCGACCCGGCCGACTCGGCCCATGACCGTATCGACGTCGCCGTGCCGATCGCCGGCCTGGCCAGCGACGACGCGGCCATGGCTCAGGAACTCAAGGGTCCCGGCTGGTTCGACGCCGCGCGCTTTCCGACCATGGTGTTCCGCTCCACGGCGGTGTGGCCGACGGGGCCGCAGACGGCCGACGTCGATGGCCTGCTCACCTTGCACGGTGTCACGGCGCCGGTGACCTTCACGGCCCGGTTCGCGGCCGCCGGCGTCGATCCGGTCGACCACGCCTACACGGCCGGCTTCGAGGTTCAGGGCCGCATCCGCCGCAGCCTCTTTGGCCTCAAACGGCTGATCCCGGAGGCGGGCGACGAGGTGCGGCTGGAGATCGTCGCGGGGTTCGAGAAACCGGCCTCATAGGTTGCGGCGAATCTCCACGGTGAGATGCGAGATCGGCCCCACGGCGGCGAGGCGGGCGCGATGTCGGCGCGATTTGGGACGCTACAATCCGCTCTTCCCGGACAAGCCGCAGGCGCGGCGCGATCCGGGACCCAGGCTTTTTATGCCTGACTGAACTGAAAAAACCTGGATCCCGGCTTTCGCCGGGAAGAGCGGGGTTTGGGCATTCGCCGGGAAGAGCGGGGTTCCAGGGTTTCACCGGTTCAATCTGGCAAGACCGGGAGGAGCGGGGTTTGGGCTCCCGGAGGACCCAAACGGTGGTTTGACAACCGCCCCGCCCGGGACCATCTGATGGCGGGCGAGGGACAAGGAGGAAGACCATGTCCAGATCTCTGCCCAGGTCCCTGGTGGCCGCCTTGACGGCCGGCGCGGCTTTCGGCCTCGCGGCCGGCTCCGCCGCCGCCGACGCCAAGGCCCCGTGTTTCTTTGTCAGCCAATGGCGCGGCTGGAAGGCGCCTGACGCCAACACTCTGTATCTGCGCGTCAATATGAAGGACATCTATCGCGCCGATCTGTCGGCCGGCTCGCAGCAGCTCACCTGGGGCGGCAGCTACCACCTGGTGTCGCGGGTGGAAGGCTCCTCCTCGGTCTGCGGGCCGCTCGATCTGCAGCTCGCGGTCTCCGACGGCCGCGGCTTCAAACAGCCGCTGATCGTCAGGGATCTGGTCAAGCTCACGCCGGACGAGATCGCCGCCCTGCCCAAGAAAGACTTGCCGTAAGCTCTTCGGCGCCGCCGGACTTTATCCAAGGAGACTTTTCGGTGGCGCTGGAAGCGGTGGTCTGGGATTTCGGCGGCGTCTTCACGACCTCGCCGTTCGAAGCCTTCAACGCCTATGAGGCCCGGGCGGGATTGCCGCGCGACTTCATCCGCGCCGTCAACGCCGCCAATCCGCTGGGCAACGCCTGGGCGAGGTTCGAGAGCGCCCGCATCGACGCGGCCGCCTTCGACGCCGCGTTTCTGGCCGAGGCCAGCGCGCTCGGTCACGCCGTCCGTGGCGCGGACGTGCTGCCGCTGCTTTCCGGGGCGGTGCGCCCGCGCATGGTCGCGGCGCTGAAGGCCTGCAAGGCGCGCTACAAGGTCGGCTGCATCACCAACAATGTCGTCCACGGCCATGGTCCGGGCATGGCCGCCAGTCCCGAAGGGGCGGCCCGCGCGGCCCCGATCATGGCCTTGTTCGACCAGGTGATCGAAAGCTCCAAGGTCGGGGTGCGCAAGCCCGAGCCGGCCATCTACCGGATGATGTGCGAGGCTTTGGGCGTCGCCCCGCAGGCCTGCCTTTACCTCGATGACCTCGGGATCAACTGCAAGGCGGCGGCCCAGCTTGGCATGAAGGCGATCAAGGTGGTCGGCGAGGATCAGACCCTGGCCGACCTGGCCGCCGCCACGGGGCTCGAATTCGCCGAACCGGAGATCGCATGAGCCGGCCGGAGAAGCTGGCGCTGGCCGAGGCCCTGGCGCGGGCGCCCGGGTGGTCGGCGGCCCCCGGCCGCGAGGCGATCCGGCGCGCGTTTCGCTTCAAGAGCTTCGAGGCCGCCTTCGCCTGGATGACCCGCATCGCCCGGGAAGCCGAGAGGCTCGATCACCATCCCGAATGGCTGAATGTCTACAACCGGGTCGAGGTCACCCTGGCCACCCATGACGCCGGCGGGGTGACCGAACTGGACCTGCGCCTCGCGGCCCTCATGGACGCCGCCTTCGCCGCCGCTTAAGCTCGCTCGGGTGGGGCCAAACAACCTGGAGTCCTGATGGCCAAGATTACCCTCATCGACGACGACGAGAACATTGTCGCTTCGGTGTCCCTGGCGCTGGAGAACCACGGCCACGCCGTCACCGCCTATTACGACGGGGCCTCGGGCCTCTCGGCGCTGGAGAGCGATCCGCCCGAACTGGCCATCCTGGATGTGAAGATGCCGCGCCTGGATGGCATGGAGGTGCTGCGCCGCCTGCGCCAGACCTCGAATGTGCCGGTGATCATCCTGACCTCCAAGGACGAGGAGATCGACGAGATTCTCGGCTTCAACCTCGGGGCCGACGACTACATCCACAAGCCGTTCAGCCAGAGGCTGCTGATCGAGCGCGTCAAGGCGGTGCTGCGCCGCGCCTCGCCCGAGGAAGGGGCCGCCGAGATCGCCGCCGCCAACGCCCGGGCCATCAAGCGCGGTCGCCTGACCCTCGATCCGGCCCGCCACGACTGCCTGTGGGACAACAAGCCGGTGCGCCTGACGGTGACCGAATTCCTGCTCCTGCAGTCGCTGGCCCAGCGCCCCGGGTTCGTGAAGAGCCGCGACAACCTCATGGACGCGGCCTACGAGGACCAGGTCTATGTCGATGACCGCACCATCGACAGCCACATCAAGCGGATGCGCAAGAAGTTCCGCGAGGTCGATCCGGAGTTCGATTCCATCGAAACCCTGTATGGCGTCGGATACCGCTACCGCGAGTCCTGAGCGCGGGCGCGCGCCGGCGCGCAAGGCGGTCTGGCCGCTGGGTTCGCGCCTCGGCCGGCTGATCATCGTTCTCAATCTGCTGGGCCTGGCGATCCTGATCGGCGGAGCGCTGGTGCTCAACGAGTTCCGTCAGGGGCTGATCCAGACGCGCCTGGAGAGCCTGGAGCTCGAAGGCGAGGTGATCGCCAAGGTCATCGACGAATACGCCACCATCGGCGAGCCCAATCCGGCCCTGGAGGCCGACGCCGCGGCCAGCGTCGTCAATGTGCTGTCGATCCCAAGCTCGCAGCGGGCCCGGCTGTTCGATGCGCACGGCGATCTGCTGGCCGATTCCTTCGTGGTCGCCGACCGGGTCGACGTCAGCCCGCTGCCGCCGGCCCTGAAGCCCGGCCAGGCCCCGTCGGCCGCCGGCCGCCATGCCCGTCTCGAACGCCTGGCCAGGGCGCGCGCCGGCCTCACCGCCGAGGTTGGCCGGGCCCTGACCGGAGAGGTGGTGCGCAACGTCCGGGTCGGGGACGATGGCCGCCGCGTGGTGTCGGTGTCGATTCCGATCCGCCATGTGCGCGCCGTGCTCGGCGTCCTGACCTTGCAGGCCACGGGGGCCGAGGAGATCGTCAGCGCCCAGAGGCGCGCCTTGCTGCCATTCATCCTGATCGCCATCGGCGTAACCCTGACCTCATCGCTGTTGCTGACCCAGCTGATCGCCGAGCCGGTGCTGCGCCTGGCCCGGGCCGCCGACCGGGTGAGGCTGCAGCACGCCCGGGCCATCGCCCTGCCGGACCTGGCGCGCCGCGATGACGAGGTCGGCGATCTCACCCGGGCTCTGGAGGCCATGACCCGGGCGCTGTCGGACCGGATGCAGGCGATCGAGCGCTTCGCCGCCGACGTCGCCCATGAGCTGCGCAATCCCATGACCTCGATCCGCTCGGCGGTGGAGACCCTCGAACTGGTCAAGGATGGGAGCGCGCGGTCCCGGCTGCTGGGCATCCTCGATCAGGACGTGGGGCGCATGGACCGGCTGATCACCGACATTTCCAACGCCTCGCGCCTGGATGCCGAGATGGCCCGCGAATCGCCATCGCCGGTCGATCTCGGCCGGATGCTGGCCCAGGTGGGCGAGTTCTATGAGGCGACGCGGCGCCCCGGCGAGCCGGCGGTGCGCTATCTTGGGCCGGAGCGCGGCGACGCGCTGCTGGTCAGCGGCCGCGAGGGGCCGCTCAGCCAGGTGTTCCGCAATCTCATCGACAACGCCCGCTCCTTCAGTCCGCCCGGCGGCGAGGTCCGGGTGAGCGTGACGCCCGGGCGCGAGGAGGTCGTGGCCACGGTCGAGGATGACGGCCCCGGCATGCCGGAAGAGAACCTCGAGACGATTTTCCAGCGTTTCTACACCGCCCGGCCCAAGGGCGCGGCGTTCGGCGGCAACTCCGGCCTCGGCCTGGCCATCGCCCGGCAGATTGTCGAGGCGCACGGCGGCCGCGTCTGGGCGGAGAATCGCCGTGTCGGCGGAACGGTGCGGGGGGCGAGGTTCATGATCGCCCTGCCGCGCGCCGCCCGATGATCGTTCACGCCAGCCTGATCGCCCGGCGCCTCGACGGCCTCTGGCGCGGAGCGCTCATCGAGGGGCCGTCGGGGACGGGCAAGAGCGATCTCGTGCTGCGCTGCCTGGGCGCGGGTTTTTGTCTGGTCGCCGATGACCGGGTCATCCTGTTCGCCTCCGCCGGGCGCCTCTATGGCCGGGCGCCGGAAAGCCTGACCGGACGGCTGGAGGTGCGCGGCCTCGGGATCGTGGCCGCGCCGACCCTGGCCTTCGCCTCCATCGCCGTGGTGGTGCGGCTGAGCGCCGCAGTCGAGCGGCTGCCTGATCCGGCGGTGGCCGTCCGGCTCGGCGTGGCGATTGAAACGGCGCGGCTTTCGGCCTTCGAAGCCTCGGCGCCCGCCAAACTCGCGGCGCTGCTGGAAGCGCTTGGACGGCCGCGCCAAGAGGGCTATCTAGCGCCCTTCGCGCCGCGCGGCGGTCGCGGGGGGTCGCCCTTGAGACATTCTGTATGATCGGTCTTGTGATCGTGACCCACGGCCGCCTGGCGGCGGAGTTCGTCGAAGCCATGGAACATGTGGTCGGACCGCAGTCGGCGGTGGCGGCCATCTGCATCGGGGCCGACGACGACATGGACCGGCGACGCCGCGACATTCTCAAGGCCTGCGAAAAGGTCGACACGGGCGATGGCGTCATCCTGCTCACCGACATGTTCGGCGGCACACCCTCGAACCTCGCCATCTCGGTCATGGATCAGACCAAGGCCGAGGTCATCGCCGGGCTCAACCTGCCGATGCTGATAAAGCTGGCCAGCGTCCGCGCCCGCGAGCCCCTGTCGGTGTGTGTGGCCCACGCCCAGGACGCCGGGCGCAAATACATCTCGGTGGCCTCCTACCTGCTGGCCGGCGAGAAGTGACCGCGGCGACCGAGGTCGAAATCGTCAACGAGCGCGGGTTGCACGCCAGGGCATCGGCGCGGTTCGTCAAGCTCGCCTCCGCCTTCGACGCCCAGATCACCGTGACCAAGGACGATCAGGCCGTCGACGCCCAGTCGATCATGGGCCTGATGATGCTGGCGGCCGGCCCCGGCTCGACCATCGCCATCGCCGCCGAGGGTCCGCAGGCCGAGGCGGCCGTCGCCGCCCTGGTCCGTCTGGTGGCCAATCGCTTCGAGGAGGAGCGATAAGGTCCGCCATATAAAGATTTCCTTATATCTTTATTGCCGGGTCCGCCGCTCACCTCTATAGAGCCGCCCATCCCCCATCGCTTTCAGGAGCCCTCGTGCCCGAATCCATCGTCAAGGACCTTTCGCTGGCCGATTGGGGCCGCAAGGAAATCGCCATCGCCGAGACCGAGATGCCGGGGCTGATGGCGCTTCGGGCCGAATTCGGGGCCGACCAGCCGCTCAAGGGCGCGCGGATCGCCGGCTCGCTGCATATGACCATCCAGACCGCGGTGCTGATCGAGACCCTGCAGGCGCTCGGGGCCGACGTGCGCTGGGCCTCGTGCAACATCTTCTCCACCCAGGATCACGCCGCCGCCGCCATTGCCGTCACCGGGACGCCGGTGTTCGCCACCAAGGGCGAGAGCCTCGACGAATACTGGGACTACGCCCACCGGATCTTCGAATGGGCCGACGGCGGCTATCCCAACCTCATTCTCGATGATGGCGGCGACGCCACCTTGCTAACCGTGCTGGGCCCCAAGGCGGAGAACGATCCCTCGATCCTCGACCGCCCCGCCAACGAGGAGGAAGAGGCGCTCTTTCGGACCATGAAGCGGTATCTGAAGGAAAAGCCCGGCTTCTATGCCGGCATCCGGGCGGCCGTGAAGGGTGTCTCCGAGGAGACCACCACGGGCGTCCATCGCCTGTATCAGATGGAGGCCAAGGGCGAGCTTCCGTACCCGGCCATCAACGTCAATGACAGCGTCACCAAGTCGAAATTCGACAATCTCTATGGCTGCCGCGAGAGCCTGGTCGACGCGATCCGCCGGGCCACCGATGTGATGCTGGCCGGCAAGGTCGCGGTGGTGTGCGGCTATGGGGATGTCGGCAAGGGCTCGGCGGCCTCGCTGCGCCAGGGCGGTGCGCGGGTGATCGTCACCGAGGTCGATCCGATCTGCGCCCTGCAGGCGGCCATGGAAGGCTATGAGGTGCTGACCGTCGAGGACACGCTCGGAACCGCCGACATCTATGTCACGGCCACCGGCAACAAGGACGTCCTGACCGTCGACCATATGCGCGGGATGAAGAACAACGCCATCGTCTGTAACATCGGCCACTTCGATTCCGAGATCCAGATTTCCGGCCTGCGCAACTTCAAGTGGGACGAAATCAAGCCCCAGGTCCACCACGTCGAATTCCCGGACGGCAAGAAGATCATCGTCCTGTCGGAAGGCCGTCTGGTGAACCTTGGCAACGCCACCGGCCACCCGAGCTTCGTCATGAGCGCCAGCTTCACCAACCAGACCCTGGCCCAGATCGAGCTGTGGACCAACGCCAAGGCCTATCAGACCCGCGTCTACACCCTGCCCAAGCGGCTGGATGAGAAGGTCGCCATGCTCCACCTCGGCAAGCTCGGGGCCAAGCTGACCGAGATGAGTCCCTCGCAAGCTGAATATATCGGCGTCGCGCCGCAGGGACCGTTCAAGCCCGAGCACTACCGGTATTGAGGGACCGCTACGGCCTGGGTCCCGGATCGCGCCGCGCCCCCGTCCCAGTGTTTTGCCAGATTGATCGGATGAAAGCCTAGACTGTGCGCCGCGAGGGGGCCCGGTCCGCCGAAACCCTTGGATCGCCGGCTCCGGCCCGGCCGTGCTCGAGCCAGGCGATCAGGCCAGGCGACAGGGCGGCGGCCATCTTTTGTTGGTAGAGCGCCAGGTCGGCGGCTTCGACCACGCCGCGCCAGCGACCGTTGTCGCCGCGGTGCAGGAACGAGCGGTGGCCGCCCTTGAAGCCGTGCTGCATTTCAGCGAGCAGGGCGTCGCCGTCGCGCTTCATCGATCCGAAGGTCGCCGCTTCGACCAGCGATGGCCATATCGCCTCGTCGACCGGGATGTCGAGGAAGGCCGAGATGCGGCGCATTTCGCCGTCGAGGTCGGCGCTCAGATCGTTGAAATGCACCAGCAGCACATTGCCCTCGCCCCGCCGCCGCCAATAGGTGTCCTCAAGCATGAAGAACCAGTCGGCCATGTGCGCCTCGGGGGCCCGCACCCAGTGATGGAAGAATTCAGCCGCGGTGGCGGCCGGCCGGGGGAGCGGCCGGCCGATGGTCGGGTCTCCCAGACCGACGGCGTCGAAGCGTCCCCACGCCTCGTCGGTATGGCTATGCAGGTGATTGAAATACGACATGGCCGCGTCGCGGCCGTCGCGGGCGGTGTGGATGTAGCGCACTTCGTCGTGCAGCGGCAGGGCGTCCATCGGCAGGTGGGTCTTGATGAACCGCCGGTGCGTCTGCGCCTCCAGCATCGGCGTCAGCACCTCCATGGGAGCCATGAACCGGCTATCCAGCCACGGCGAGAGGGCCCACAGGGGCCGCGCCCGCGGCGATTGGAAGACCAAGAGATTGACGATCTGCTGGGTCCAGGTGGTGCCAACCTTGGCCGCCGTTCCGATGACGATATCGCCCGGTCGGGGGCGATAGTCGTTCCACCGCTCGCTGTCGGAATGCCAATCGCGGACCTGCCGCGTGGGCGCGTGGCTCAGCATCGGATCTCCCCGGCCATCGAGACGCGCCAAGTCGAACCTTTACCGTGACCAAGTCAACCGCGAGGCTTCCGCCGGGAGCGAAGGCGGGGCAAGCTCGGCCGCATGCCGACGGTTCTCATCGTTTCCAGCCTGGTGGCCGCCAGCCCGGTCGGCGGGGCGGCGCAGGCGGCCCTGCTGGGTCGGATGGGGCTGGAGACCATGCTGGTCCCGACGGTATTGTTCGGTCGTCATCCAGGCTTGGGCGCGCCGGGCGGCGGACCGGTTGCGGCGAGCGTGCTTGCCGACATGCTGGAGGCGATCGCGGCCACCGACTCGCGGCCGGAGGCGGTGTTGGCCGGCTATTTCGCGGGCCCGGACCAGGTGGGCGCGGCGGCCTTCGCCATTGACCTCGCCAAACGATCAGCGGCGCTCGCCATCGTCGATCCGATCATGGGCGACCTCGAGCACGGCCTCTACGTCGCTGAAGCCACGGCCGCGGCGGTCATCGACGTTCTGGCGCCGCGCGCCGATCTGCTTTGTCCCAACGCCTGGGAACTGGGCCGAATGGTTGGCGCGGCGGTCACGGACTTGAGTTCGGCGCGGCGGGCGACCGACCGCTTGGCCAGCGCGGCCCTGGTCTCCTCAATCCCGCTCGGCGACGACATCGGCGTGTTGCTGACCGATGGGGGCGGGTCTTGGCTGGCTCGCCACCGGCGGGTCGCGACTCTAGCGCGCGGGGCCGGCGATCGCCTGACCGCGGGCTTTCTCGGCCATCGGCTGTTGGGGGCCAGCGCGCCGGAAGCGCTGACCGCCGCGGTCGAGGACGTCGCGGCGTGGGTCGCCGGCCGTCCGCTGCCGGTCGTGGTGGACAGCCTGTGAGCCTCGAGGTCCAGGGGCGCTGGCCGGCGCGGTTCGAGCCCTTGCGGGCGGCGTTCGCCGCCAGCTTCGAGCGCGGCGAGGAGTTGGGAGCCCGCTTCGCCGTGGCCATCGACGGCGAGGTGGTGGTCGACATGATGGCCGGCTTCGCCGACCGCGACCGCACGCAGCCGTTCGGCCCGGACACCCTGACGCCGGTGTTCTCGACCACCAAGGCGATGGCGGCGTTGATGGTCGCGCGGCTGATCGACAGCCACGATCTCGACTACGACCAGCCGCTGGCCGAGCTGTGGCCGGAGTTCGCCGCCGCCGGCAAGGCGGCGATCAGCATCGGCGGCGCGCTCTCGCACCAGGGGGGCCTGTGCGGCCTGCCGGAGCCGATGCCGGCCAGCGCCTGGTTCGATAAGCCCCTGATCGCCGCCCGCTTGGCCGCCATGGCCCCGCTGTGGCCGCCGGGTTCGGCCAGCGGCTATCACCCGGTCACCTTCGGCTATCTGGCCGAGGAAGTCTTTCGGCGGCTGGATGGCCGCACCATCGGCGCCGCCCTGGCTGAGGATCTGGCCGGGCCGTTCGGCCTCGATCTGTGGATCGGCCTGCCGGATTCCGAGCACGGGCGCTGCGCCCAGATGCGCAAGCCGCCAGCCATGCCAGACCTTGGACCGGCCAGCGAGCCCCGGCGTCTGGCCTTCCGCACCCCCTGGGCCTCGCCCGGCGGCGTCAGCCAAGCGGAATGGCGGCGCGCCGCCATCGCTTCGGTGACCGGCCACGCCACCGCCCCGGCCCTGGCGCGGATGATGGCCGTCCTGGCCTGCGACGGAACTCTGGATGGCCGCCGGTTTCTGTCCTCGCGGGCTGTGGCGGCGGTCAGCGCCGAGCGGGTGCGCGGACCGGATCTGGTGCTCCCCTTTACCCTGTCGTGGGCGGCCGGGCTGCTGCGCAATACCGACGCCGGCATCTATGGGCCCTCGCCGCGGGCCCTTGGCCATTCCGGCTGGGGCGGAAGCTGCGCCTTCGCCGATCCCGGCCGCCGACTATCGGGCGCCTATGTCATGAACCGCCAGTCGAGCGCCTTGATCGGCGATCCGCGCGCCGTGCGTCTGATCAGGGCCGCCTACGCCTGTCTGTGAAGCCGCCGGGCGGCGCGCAGGGCTCCGACCATGAACACCGCCGAGCCGCACCAGATGAAGGCGAAGGAGACGACGCCCAAGGTGCTGAGCCGCTCGCCCATGGCCAGCCCGATGAAGAAGCCGATGGTCGGCGAAATGAACTGCAGGAAGCCGAAGACCGACAGCGGCATGCGCCGCGCCGTCCAGGCGAACAAGGCCAGGGGGGCGACCGTGACCGGGCCGGCCGACATCAACAGCAGGCTGTCGCCGAGGTTATGGCCGAAGATCGCCCCATGGCCGTGGCCGAGCCAAAGCACAAAGGCGAGGCCCGGCAGGATCATGAACAGGGTCTCGATCAACAGCCCGGTCTGGGCCTCAACGGCGATCTGCCGGCGGATGAGGCCGTAGATCCAGAAGCTCAGGGCGAGCCACAGGGCAATCAGCGGCGGGTGGCCGATGGCGATGCCCTGCAGCAGCACGCCGGTGGCGGCCAGGGCGATCGCCGCCAGCCCCAACCGATCGATCCGTTCGCGGAAGAAGACCGCCCCGGCCGCCATGTTGAGCAGCGGGGTGATGAAATATCCGAGGCTGGCTTCGATATTGCGGCCGTTGTTGACGCTCCACACGAAGAGCCCCCAGCCGGAGAAGATGAATGCCGCCGAGACCAGCAGGAGGCCGAGCCGGCGCGGCTCCGCCAACACCGCCCGCACCTCGCCCTGGCGGCCGGCGGCGAAAACCAGCAGCGCCGCCCAGGGCGCCGACCACAGGGCGCGATGGGCGAGGATCTCCCAGGGACTTGCCCCGGCCGCGCCCATGGCGATGAAGGCCAAGGGAGTCAGGCCCCAAAAGACGTAGCAGAACAGGCCGACGAAGATCGCCTGGCGGCTATAGGCCGCCGGCGCCTCGGTCACGCCAGGGCTTTCTGTCCCAGCAGGCCGCGCTCATGCAGCAGTTCGGCGATCTGCACCGCGTTCAGCGCCGCCCCCTTGCGCAGATTGTCGGCGACCACCCAGAGCATCAGGCCATGTTCGACGGTCGGGTCGCGGCGGATGCGCGAGACGAACACGGGGAATTCGCCCTGGGCTTCCTTGGGGGTCATGAAGCCTTCGCCATCGCGCTTGTCGATCACCATCACACCGGGGGCCTCGCGGAGGATATCGCGCGCCTCGTCCTCGTCGAGCGGTTCATGGAACTCCAGGGCGACCGCCTCGGAATGCCCGACCATCACCGGCACGCGTACGCACGTCACCGTGAGGGCGATGTCGGGATCGAGGATCTTGTGGGTCTCGTTCCACATCTTGGCTTCTTCGGCGGTATAGCCGTCTTCGCCGACCTCGCCGATCACTGGAATGACGTTGAAGGCGATCTGTTTGGAAAACACGTGTGGCTCCGAGGGGCCGAGCACGAAAATCCCCTTGGTCTGGTCCCAGAGTTCATCCATGCCCTGTTTTCCGGCCCCCGAAACCGACTGGTAGGTGGCGACCACCGCCCGCTTGATGCGGGCCCGATCGTGCAGGGGTTTCAGGGCCACCACGAGCTGGGCGGTCGAGCAGTTGGGATTGGCGATGATGTTTTTGCGGCGGGCCAGCGCCACAGCGTCGGGATTCACTTCCGGCACGATCAGCGGCACGTCCGGGTCCATGCGCCAGGCCGAGGAATTGTCGATGACCAAAGGTCCGGCAGCCCCGATCTTTGGCGACCATTCGCGCGAGAAGTCGCCGCTGACGCTCATCAGCACCAGGTCGACGGTCGAGAAATCGAACCGTTCGATGTCCTCGCAGCGCACCACTCCGGCCTTCCAGCCGATCTCGATCCCGAGGGAACTGCGCGAGGCGAGGGCGTGCAGCCGATCGACCGGGAAATCGACCTCCTCGAGAATGTTGAGCATCTCGCGGCCAACCGCCCCCGTGGCGCCGACGACGGCCACCCGGTACCCCATGCTTCACTCTCCAGTTTTCCGTGCGGGCCGCCCGATTACGCTTCAGCCAGGGCGCGTGCAAGGTGACGCAATTTGGGATTGCGTTGTATCCTTCACCGATGACTGACGCCTTCGCCGAACGGCTCGAGCGGGAGGGGCTGATCCTCCTGGAGGACGAGCGCTTCGAGCTGACCACCGAGGAAATCGAGCTGACGCGGGCGAATCTCGGCGATGGCAAGGCCAAGAACATCAGCCTCGCGCCCGGACAGCTGTTGCGCGGAACCTCGGCCGGGGAGCGGCAGGCGGTTCGCCTCACGGCTTTGATGGAGCGCTTCTCCACCTGGGCGCGCGATCTGATCATTGCCCATGCCCCGTCCTACGCCGCGGCCCTCGAAATGGGTCGCACCAGCTTTCGCCCGCGCGCCGTGGACGATGCGCCGGTCAGCCCGCGCAAGGACGACCGGCGGTTGCATGTTGACGCCTTCGCCTCCCAGCCGACCGGCGGCAAGCGCATTCTGCGTGTCTTTTCCAACATCGATCCGGACGGCGAAGCCCGGGTGTGGCGCGTCGGCGAACCGTTCGAGGCCTACGCCGCGCGCTGGGCGGAGAAGGCGCGCGCGCCGCTGCCGGGCGAGGCGTGGTTATTGGAAGCCCTGGGAATCACCCGCGGGCGTCGCACGCCCTACGACGCCATGATCCTGACCCTGCACGATCGAGCCAAGCTCGATCCTGCCTATCAGCGCGACGCGCCGCGTCGGGAAGTGGCCTTCGCGCCGGGGGCCACGTGGATCGTCTATACCGACAGCACGGTCCACGCGGCGATCGCCGGCCGCTACGCCCTGGAGCAGACCTTCTATCTGCCGCTCGCCGCCATGGTCGCGCCCGAGGCGTCCCCGGCCCGCATCCTTGAGCGCCTGACAGGGCGGGCGCTGGTGTAGTCCGCCAGATCGGGATTGCGCAATCAGCCCGGCCGAGGCGCTACAGCCCGGCGATCACCGCGTCGGCCATCGCCACCGTCGAGAGGGTCCCGCCCAGATCGGCCGTCCGCGCCCCGCCGTCCAGCGCCCGCTCCACGGCCGCCTCGATGCGCCCGGCCAGCGCCACCTCGCCCAGGGACCAGCGAAACGCCATGGCCAGCGACAGGATCGCCGCCAGCGGGTTGGCGACGCCCGCGCCAGCGATATCGGGGGCCGAACCATGGATCGGCTCATAGAGGCCGGGTCGGCCGGCGTCGCCGATCGCCGCCGACGGCAGCATGCCCATCGATCCGGTGAGCTGCGCAGCCTCGTCAGAGAGAATGTCGCCAAACAGATTGTCGGTGAGGATCACATCGAAGCCGCGCGGCTCGCGCACCAGCTTCATGGCCGCGGTGTCGGCGAGCATGTGCTCAAGCACCACGTCGGCGAATTCGCGCGCCTGCAGGGCGGTGACCACCTCGCGCCACAGCCAGCCGGTCTCCATGACGTTGGATTTCTCGCACGAGGTCACCTTGCCACCTCGGCCGCGCGCCAGGCCGAAGGCGACGCGCGCCACCCGCTCGATCTCAGCGGTGGTGTAGACCTGGGTATCGATGCCGCGCTGCTGACCGTCGGCCAGGGTCTCAATGCCGCGCGGCTGGCCGAAATAGACCCCGCCGGTGAGCTCACGGACAATGACGATGTCCAGTCCGGCGATCACCTCGCGCTTGAGCGTCGAGGCGTCGGCCAGGGCGGCGAAGCAGCGGGCCGGGCGCAGATTGGCGTAGACGCCCATGCCGGCGCGCAGGGCCAGCAGGCCGGCTTCGGGGCGCAGCGGCCTGGGCGCATCGGTCCATTTCGGGCCGCCGACCGCGCCCATCAACACCGCCTCGCTGGTTTTGGCCCGCTCAAGGGTCTCAGCGCTCAGCGGCGCGCCTTCGATATCATAGGCGGCCCCACCGAACAGCCGCTCCTCGATCTTGAGGTGCGGGTCGAGCCGCTCGGCGACGCGCCGGGCCTCGGCCGTGACCTCCGGCCCAATGCCATCGCCTGGCAGCAGCAGCAGGGTGCGCGGCATCAGGCCTGCTCGGCCCAAGGCTGGGCAAGCGCCGACCGGCGCTCGAAGGCGTCGATGGCGGGGGCCTGCGCCAGGGTTTCGCCAACGGCGTCCAAGCCTTTCAGGAGCTTTTCCTTGCGCCCCGGATCGATGGCAAAGGCGTGGCGCTCGCCCGAAGGCGCGGTCACCGTCTGGGCCTCCGGATCGACGTCGAAGACGTGATTGCCGCCGCGCGCCTCATCCATGAGCGCCTTTACCGCCCGGCCCGGCAGGACGATCGGCAGGATGCCGTTCTGATAGCAATTGCCGAGAAAGATGTCGGCGAAGCTGGGGGCGATGACGCAGCGAATGCCATAGTCGAGCAGCGCCCAGGCGGCGTGCTCGCGGCTGGAGCCGCAGCCGAGATTGTCGCCGGCGATCAGGATGCCGGCCTTGGCGAACCGCGGATCGTTGAGCACGAACTCTTCGCGCGGTCGCCCCTCACCATCGAAGCGCAGGTCGTAGAGCAGGCCCTTTCCGAGGCCCTCGCGGCCGATCGTCTTCAGGAACTGCTTGGGGATGATCTGGTCGGTGTCGAGGTTGGTGATGTCGAGCGGCGCCGCGGTGGCGGTTAGGCGCGTGAACGGCTGCATGGGCGGCTCCTTGGCGTCGCTGCGATGACCCGCCCCGGCGGTCCGGTCAAGCGGCTGCGCCACCGGTGGCGCGACAGTGGCGCGGCGAGGCCGGAATGGGCTAGGTTTGGGGGAACACCGGAGGGGCGATAGATGGGCCTTGGAATTTTCGCGATCGCCATTCTGATCCTGGCGATCTTTTTGGCCTTGTCGACGATCAAGATCGTACCGCAGGGCTATGAGTACACAGCCGAGCGCTTCGGCCGCTACACCCGCACCCTGAAGCCCGGGATAACCATTCTGACGCCGTTCGTGGAAACGATCGGGCGCAAGGTCTCGCTCATGGAGCAGGTGCTTGATGTGCCGAGCCAGGAGGTGATCACTCGCGACAATGTCATGGTCAAGGTCGACGCCATCGTCTTCATCCAGGTAATGGACGCCTCGGCGGCCGCCTATCGGGTCGCCAACCTCAACTTCGCCATCGGCCAGCTGACCATGACCAATCTGCGCACCGTGGTCGGGTCGATGGAGCTCGACGAGGTGCTGTCCAAGCGCGACATGATCAATACCCGCCTGTTGACGGTGATCGACGAGGCCACTGGCCCGTGGGGCGTCAAGGTGGCCCGCATCGAGATCAAGGATCTGCAGCCACCGCCGGACATCACCAACGCCATGACCCGGCAGATGAAGGCCGAGCGTGAGAAGCGGGCCGTGATCACCGAAGCCGAGGGCGAGAAACAGGCCGCCGTCACCCGGGCCGAAGGCGCCAAGCAGTCTGCCATCCTGCAGGCCGAGGGCCGCAAGGAGGCGGCGTTTCGCGACGCCGAGGCGCGTGAGCGCTTGGCGGCGGCCGAGGCGGCGGCGACCAAGAGCGTTTCCGACGCCATCGAATCGGGCAGCGTCAATGCGCTCAACTATTTCGTGGCTCAGAAATACGTCGAGGCCTTCGCCAAACTGGCCGACTCGCCGCAGCAACGCACCCTGATCGTGCCAGCCGACTTCGGCGGCATCGCCGGCTCAATCTCGGGCATCACCGAACTGGTCAACGCCGCGCGCCGCGACGCCGAAACCCATACGCCGCGTCGCCCGGCCCCGCCGCGCGGCGGACCGGCCGTACCGCCGACCGGCGAGCCGTCGTGAACGGCCTTCCGGAACTGGCGATAGCCCATCCGCTTTGGACCTGGCTGGCGGTCGCGGCCGCCTTCGGGGCGGTCGAAGTGGTCACCGGTTCGGGCTGGCTGTTGTGGCCGGCCGCCGCCGGCCTGATCACCGCCGGCGTCACTCTTGTCGCGCCGCTTGCCTGGCCCGAGGCGATCGTGCTGTTTGGCGTGCTGACCATCATCGCCACCTACCTCGGCCGCCGCTATCTGCGTCCGGCCGCCAAGGGCGCCGGCGCCGATGTCAATGATCCCAACCTGCGCCTGGTCGGCCACACCGGCACCGCCGTGTCGGCGTTCGAAAATGGCCAGGGCCGGGTGTTCGTCGATGGCAAGGAGTGGTCGGCGATTATCGATGACGGGGCCGGCGCCCTGACGCCCGGCTCGCGGGTCAAGGTGGCGGCGGTGCTTACCGGCGCGCGGCTGAGAGTAACGGCGATCAGTACCGAAGCGTAAACGGTCGATAGGTCAGGGCTGAAGACGGCACTCACGGGAGAGACCAAAACCATGACGCATGTCCCGCATCCGCAGATCGAGGAACGCAAGAAGCACGGCGTTCACACGACGAAGCGCGAACGGAGCGGCTTCAACGGCTGGCTGGCGCTCACCATCACCAATGGGGTGGGCACCATGTGGTGCGCCTATGCCTTCGCGGTGCTGGCGCTGATCAGCCTGCCCGACGCCATCAAGGCCGGGACGGCGTCGCTGATCGCCTGGATCGCCCAGACCTTCCTGCAACTGGTCCTGCTGTCGATCATCATGGTCGGGCAAAAGGTGGCCGCCGCCGCCTCGGACAAGCAGGCTCTGCAGACCTACAAGGACGCCGAGGCTCTGCTGGAGATCAGCAACGACATCCACAAGCTGTTGACCTCGAACACCGAACTGACGCGGGAGATTCACACCTCGCTGGCCAGGGATGCCAGCGGCGCCGCGCCCGCTCAGCCTTCCTAGGACTGCCGGGGCGGGCCGTCAGCCTGAGCAGTCGTCGCCTCAGGCCTTTTTCTTGCCGGTCAGAGCCAGAAGCTGGGCCTGCATGGCCTCCATCTGCGCCCTGAGGGCCGCCAGGGATTCGTCGGGGGGCGGGCCAGGCGGCGGCGCCGCCGGCTGGGCTACTTCGTCGGGGCGGAAGGCGAAGGGGGTGAACATCTTCATGGCCCGATCGAACAGGGCCATGTTCTGGCGGATCTGCTCGTCGAATACGCCCATCGACGGCGCGCCCATGGCTTGCCACTGGCTGTGCATCCGCTCCTGCTGGCCGATGAAGCTGTCCAGCGAAAGCTCCAGATAGCTTGGCAGGAAGGCCTGCATCCGGTCCCCATAAAAGCCGATGAGCTGGCGCAGGAACTGGATCGGCAGCAGGTTCTGGCCGCGACTCTCCTCCTCGAAGATGATCTGGGTGAGGACCTTGCGGGTGATGTCCTCGCCGCTCTTGGCGTCATGGACGACGAAGTCGACGCCCTCCTTCACCATTTGGGCCAGATCGTCGAGGGTGATGTAGCTGCTGGTCGCCTTGTTGTAGAGGCGGCGATTGGCGTATTTCTGGATCGTGACACGCTCGCCGCCGCGGCCGGCGCCGGTATCGTTCGCCTTGGCCATGCCTGATCCCGAAGAGCGACCCGCGAGGGCCATGTTGCGGCGCGACATTAGCCACAAGCCGCCGCCGAGCGCTAGATCATCCGCCGCCAGCCCCAAGACGGGTGACGTTGGAGCTGGAAATGGGGCATTAGGGAAGCCGCTCATTCCCTTCCAGGACCCTCCGCCATGGTCGACATTGTCATCGTCTCCGCAGTCCGCACGCCGGTCGGATCGTTCAACGGCGCCCTGGCCTCGCTGCCGGCTCATGAGCTGGGCCGCATCGCCATTGTGGCAGCCATTGAGGCGGCTGGGGTCGCCGCCTCGGATGTCGACGAGGTGATCATGGGCCAGGTGTTGCAGGCGGGGGCAGGGCAAGGACCGGCGCGCCAGGCCAGCGTCAACGCCGGCGTCCCGGTGGAAAGCCCGGCCTGGAGCCTCAATCAGCTGTGCGGATCCGGCCTGCGGGCCGTGGCTCTGGCGGCGCAGCAGATCGCGCTCGGGGACGCCGAGATCGTGGTCGCTGGCGGCCAGGAGAGCATGAGCCAGTCGCCGCATGCCCAGAACCTGCGCGGCGGCCAGAAGATGGGTGACCTCTCGCTGATCGACACCATGATCAGGGATGGGCTTTGGGATGCCTTCCATGGCTACCACATGGGCCAGACGGCGGAGAACATCGCCGCCCGCTGGCAGATCACCCGCGAAGACCAGGACAGGTTCGCCGTCGCCTCGCAGAACAAGGCCGAGGCGGCCCAGAAGGCCGGCCGGTTCAAGGACGAGATCGCCCCGGTGACGATCAAGAGCCGCAAGGGCGAGACGGTGGTGGCCGACGACGAATACATCCGCCACGGCGTCACCTATGACAGCGTTTCGGGTCTGCGCCCGGCATTTCAGAAGGACGGGTCTGTGACCGCGGCCAACGCCTCGGGGCTCAATGACGGGGCCGCGGCGCTAGTACTGATGCGCGCCGACGAGGCCGAGAGGCGCGGCCTCAAGCCGCTGGCCCGCGTCGCCTCCTGGGCCAATGCCGGGGTCGAACCGGAGATCATGGGAACGGGGCCGATCCCGGCCACCCGCAAAGCCCTGGAAAAGGCCGGCTGGACCATCGGCGACCTCGACTTGATCGAATCCAACGAGGCCTTCGCGGCTCAGTCGTTATCGGTTGTGCGCGAGCTCGGCCTCGATCCCGACAAGGTCAATGTAAACGGCGGCGCGATCGCCATCGGCCACCCCATCGGAGCCTCGGGGGCGCGCATTCTGACCACCCTGGTGCACGAGATGCGGCGACGCGGAGCCCGCAAGGGCCTGGCGACCCTGTGCGTGGGAGGCGGCATGGGCGTGGCCATGTGCGTCGAAGCGATCTGACGGCGATGTTGTCGCCGCACCGAAAGGAGAGACGACCATGAGCAGGGTGGCGTTCGTGACCGGGGGCACCCGGGGTATCGGTCGGGCGATCAGCGCCCGCCTCAAGGCGGCCGGCTACAAGACCGCGGCCGGCTACGCCGGCAATGAGGTGGCCGCCCAGGCCTGCGCCGACGAGATCGGCGTATTGGTGATCAAGGGCAATGTCTCCTCCTTCGCCGACTGCGCGGCGGCGGTAAAGACCGTGGAGGACCAGCTTGGGCCGATCGATGTGCTGGTCAACAACGCCGGCATCACCCGAGACGCCATGCTGCACAAGATGAGCGAGCACCAGTGGAACGAGGTGATCCACGTCAATCTGGCTTCGATCTTCAACATGACCCGCAATGTCATCGAGGGCATGCGGGAACGCGCTTATGGCAGGATCGTCAACATCAGCTCGATCAATGGCCAAAAGGGCCAGATGGGCCAGACCAACTATTCAGCCGCCAAGGCTGGCATGATCGGCTTCACCAAGGCGCTGGCTCAGGAAAACGCCAAGAAGGGCATTACCGTCAACGCCATCGCCCCAGGCTACATCGACACCGAGATGGTGAGTTCGGTGCCCAAGCCGGTGCTTGACCAAATCATCGCCGGTATTCCAGTCGGTCGCCTGGGCATGGCCGATGAGATCGCGCGCTGCGTGGCCTTCCTGGCCGCTGAAGACTCCGGCTTCATCACTGGCGCGACCCTGAGCGTCAACGGCGGCCAGTACATCAGCGGCTGAGGACAGGCGTCCAAAAACCGCCCAGATCGCCACGCATGGACCTTTGATGGCGCCGACGCCGCGGGCTCTCATAGGCTGGAAAGCGCCCGCCGCCGTGCTCGCCGCCGTCGCCAGCATGGGCATGGCGGGGGCGCCGGCCTGGGTGCAGAACGCCCTCTCGCTCGGACGCGCCGATCAGCTGCATGCGGTTCCGACCGTGGCCCGCTTCAGACTCGACGAGGGTGGCGACTTCGTCCTCGACCGCAGCAGCCATTCGGCCCTTCTGCGCTTCGAAAACGGGCCGGACGCCACCGGCGAGATCTGGGTCGTGGCCCCCAGCCGCGGTCCGCGCGGCGACATCATGTTCAAGGACGACGTCGGCGACATCCTGTTGCGGGTGACAAAGTTAGGCGGCGTGACCGCCTTCACGACGCACTGGCCATCGGGCGCCGCCGCCAGCCTCGACGGCAAGACCGCGCCGTTACGCCTGGCGGCCATGGGTCCCACTCAACTCTATCAGCGACTGGTGTACGCCAGCACCCGTTCCAGCCGCGCCGCCCGGCATCTGGTGGCGTTCGAGGCCCCGGACAGTGACGCGCGGTCGGCTCCGCTGCTCGGCGAGACAGCCTGGGTGGCGATGCAGGCCTTCGTCTCCCTGAGCGCCGAGCCGAGAGGCCTGGCCGCCGCCGCCAAGATCCGCAAGGTGGTGCTGCTGCATGGCTCCAAGCCGGGGGTGAAGGCGCAGCGCGGCGCGGTGACCGTCATCGTCGATCCCGGCGACGGACTGGTGGGCCACCCGTCCTCGGCGCGCATCGCCCAGGCGATCGAGCGCCAGTAGCCGGCGAACCCTCGTCTCGAGATTTCAGCCGCAGGCGAAAAAGCTCTTGCCTTGCCTTGGTGTATTAGATAACTAGATCACTAACGAACTAAAGATGGAACCCGCGATGGACCGGGAGTGGAACGACAGCCAGCCGATCTATCGCCAACTACGCGATCGCGTGGCGGCGATGATCCTGGAGGGGGCGCTGGGCGAGGGCGATCCACTGCCCTCGGTGCGCAGCGTCGCCGCCGATCTGCGCGTCAACCCGCTGACGGTGCTCAAGGGCTATCAGCAGCTCGTCGACGAGAGCTTGGTGGAAAAGCGTCGGGGCCTCGGTCTGTTCATCAACCCCGGGGCGCGCGAGAGCCTGCTCAAGGCCGAGCGCCGCCGGTTCGTCGGCGAACAGTGGCCGCCGATCCTGGCGACCATTCGCCGCCTGGGTTTTACAGTTCAGGAGCTGCTCCGCTCGGATTCCGCGGCGGACGGCAAGGTCAAGGAGGATTGAATTCAATGGCGTGCATCGAAGCGCGCGGCCTCAGGAAGAGCTACGGCGCGACCGTGGCCCTGGACAGCGTCGACCTGACGGTTGGCGAGGGACGCATCCTGGGTCTGATCGGGCCCAACGGAGCTGGCAAGAGCACGGCTCTGAACGCCATGCTCGGCCTCACCGCCTTCGAGGGTGAGCTCAAGGTCCTGGGTTTCAACCCGTGGACCGAGCGCGACCGGCTGATGCGCGAAGTCTGTTTCATCGCCGACGTGGCGGTGTTGCCCAGGTGGATGAAGGTCAGCCAGGCTCTGGACTATGTGGGCGGCGTGCATCCGCGCTTCGATCGCGCCAGGGCCGAGGGCTTCCTCGACCGGACCAACATCAAGCGCTCCAGCCGGGTGCGCGAGCTTTCCAAAGGCATGGTCACACAACTGCATCTAGCCGTGGTGATGGCCATCGACGCGCGGTTGCTGATCCTCGACGAGCCGACTCTCGGTCTCGACCTGCTGTTTCGCAAGCAGTTCTACGACACGCTGCTCAATGACTATTTTGACCGCTCGCGGACCATCCTGGTGACCACGCACCAGGTCGAAGAGATCCAGGACATCCTCACCGACGTCGCTTTCATCGATCGCGGCCGTATCGTTCTCAATGCCAGCATGGATTCCTTCGAGACCCGCTACGCCGAGGTGCTGGCGCCGCCGGAGAAGGCCGAAGCCGCCCGGGCGCTCGGGCCACTGAACGAGCGGACCGTGTTTGGCCGCAGCATTTTCATTTTCGATGGTGTCGACCGGGCCCGGCTTGCCGACCTCGGTGAGGTCCGCACGCCCAACATCGCCGACCTGTTCGTGGCCTTGATGGGCCCGAAGTCGTCGGCCCCGCTAGGAGTCGCCGCATGAGCCTGTCGCAAGCCGTACCGGAGGCCGCGCCGCGGACCACAGCCGTCAAGGCTCCGATGACCCCACGGCCTTTCATCTGGTCGGTTCGCCGCGAGCTTTGGGAGCATCGGGCGATTTTCATCGCCCCGGCCGCCGTCGCCGCCCTGGTGGTGTTCGGCGTGCTGCTCGCCGCCATCCAGGTGCTGGGTCATATCGGCAATGTCGAAGTCACCGGCGTCCGCGACGCTGAGGCGGTCACCGCCATTCCCTATGTGATGGGCAGCTTCGCGGTCTTGATCACCGGCTTCATCGTCGGCGCCTTCTATTGCCTGGGCGCGCTGCACAACGAGCGCCGGGACCGCAGTATTCTGTTCTGGAAATCGATGCCGGTCTCTGACCTGACTACTGTCGGCGGAAAGGCGTTCGCCGCCCTGTTCGTCCTGCCGGTGGCCCTGTTCGTGATCATCGTCGTCCTGCAGCTGATCATGATGGCCATCAACGCCGTGCTGTTGCTGCCAAGCGGCTTGGGGGTCGCGAGCCTGTGGGCCCGCTGGCCGCTGTTCGATATGACCGCGGTGCTGGCCTGGACCTTGATCACGGCCGCCTTTTGGTATGCGCCGATCGCCGCCTGGCTGCTGCTGGTGGGAGCGTGGGCCAAACGCGCGCCATTCCTGTGGGCGGTGCTGCCCCCGCTCGGGCTTTGCATGGTCGAGGGGCTCGGTTTCCACAGCGGCTATTGCTGGCGCCTGCTCGGCGATCGCCTCAGCGGCGGATTCGACCGGGCGTTCAGCCAGGTCACCATGAACGAGGCGATGCCGGGTTTGGCGCAGATCGATCCGGCGCGGTTCTTTTCCAGCCCCGACGTCTGGATCGGCCTGGCGGCCGCCGCCGGACTGCTGTTCGCGGCCGTGCGGGTGCGCCGCTCGCGCGAAATTGGCTGAGTGGGCGCCGTGACCTCGGCGATCACCTGTCTTGGGGTCCTGATGTTCCGGATGGTCCAGGTGCGGCTGACCGGCTGGTAGGGCCGCCAAGGCGCCATCCAGGTCGTAACCTGATGTTTACGCCTAGGGGCGACGATGCGCCCGGGTCCAAACCCGCGCCCTGTCCATTGAGGGCGTGACATCACCGTGGATGCGGCTTATGGTCGCACCTTCGATTCTTTCGAAGCCAAGGAGAAATCCTCATGTGGCTTACCCCGACAGACAGGCCCCCGCGGCCGCGAGCCGATGGCGGATGGGATCTTCGGATGCTCTCCGCCACTAGTCCTGTAGTTGTTCATGTAACCGACGAAGCGTTGCGCGAGGTCGCGCCGCCGGCCCTGGGGTCGCCGACCATCTATGCGTTCCGGGGCGTATTCGAGCAGATCGCCGATCGTAAGTTCATGCGCCAGGAATTCGATGACGACGGCGCCATCAGCATCAAGTCAGCCGACATAAAATACGCCTGACTCCGTTCCAGCCTCCCTAAACGGGCGGCGGCGCTTTTCAGCCCCGGAAATTGTCCTTGGCGGTGCGAATCGCCGCGAAGGCCTGCGCGTCCGATGGGGCGCCGCGAGCCAGCAGCGGCGCGCGCAGGAACGGATTGGTGGCCTTCTCAAGAGCCACTGAGGTCGGCACCGTCGCCTCGCCGCGTTGCCGGGCCGCGAACACCGCTTCGGCCCGCGCCTTGAGCGCCGCGCTGTCATCGACACTGAGGGCGAAACGGGCGTTGGAGGCGGTATATTCGTGGGCGCAATAGAGCGTGGTGGCGTCCGGCAAGGCGGCCAGGCGCGACAGGCTCGACCACATCTGTTCGGGCGTGCCTTCGAACAGCCGCCCGCAACCGAGCGCGAATATCGTGTCGCCGACAAAGGCGATGGAGTCGGCCTCGTCGTGATAGGCGATGTGGCCGAGCGTGTGGCCGCCGCAGTCGATGACTGAAAACCGCGTCTCGCCGAGCGCGACCTGATCGCCGTCCCCGACCTCGCGGTCCAGCGGCGCTATGCGCCGGACCTCGGCCGGTCCGACAATGTTGGCCCCGGTGGCCGCCTTGATCTGGGCGTTGCCGCCCGCGTGGTCGGGATGCCAGTGGGTGTTGAAAATGAAATTGAGGCCCCAGCCTTCGCGCCTCAGAGCGGCCAGGATCGCCTCGGAATCGGGCGTGTCGATGCAGGCGGTGAGGCCGCTTGCCTCATCGCGGATGATGAAGCCGTAGTTGTCTTCCAGACACGGGAACTGGCGGACGGCCAGGGCCATGGGGCATCCTCGTTTTGGGCGTAAGATCGGATGCGAGCCTACAGCATCACAGGTGGGAACGGGAGCGCCGATGCGCCAGGACGTCATAGACCTTCGCCGCTTCTACGCCACGCCACTGGGGCAGGCGGCGGCGCGGATGCTGGTTGGCAAGGTCGTCGAGGCGTGGGGCAGCCTGGCCGGGCTGGATGTGCTCGGTCTCGGCTATCCAATGCCGCTCGTGGCCGGCCTGGAAGCGCGCGCGACTGTGCTGGCGATGCCGGCGGCGCAGGGGGTCGAGGCATGGCCGGTCGCTGGAGCCAACCGCGCCTGCCTGGCCGATGAAGCCGCCCTGCCGTTCGCCAACGCCGCCTTCGAGCGGGTACTGGCCCTGCACGCGCTGGAGGAGAGCGACACGCCGGTCGACCTGCTGCGCGAAACGGCGCGCGTGCTGGCCCCGAGTGGCCGGCTGATCGTCGCCGTTACCGCCCGCCACGGCCTGTGGGCCGACGCCGAGACGACGCCGTTTGGCCAGGGGCGCTCGTTCAGCCGCCGCCAGCTTGAGGCCTTGCTGAGCGAGGCGGGCCTGCAGCCGCTGGGATGGAACCGGGCCCTCTACGCTCCGCCGCTGCAGAGGTTGCACCGCTGGACGGCGGCCTTCGAAAGCCTCGGCGCCCGCCTGGCGCCGCCCTTCGCCGGTGTCTTGCTGATGGAGGCCGGCAAGCAGACCTTCGCCGTCATCCCCAAGGCGTCGCGCCAGCGGGTGCGGGCGATGCCGGTGCTGAGGCCGGCGCCTTTCGCCCGCGAGGCGGCCTGAGCGGCCAGATCGCGAAATCCGCTTAACCTCGGCGCCCGGCCCGCCTATGTGTGGACGGCCATGAAGATGATCGTCGCCATCATCAAGCCCAGCCGCCTGGATGCTGTACTCGACGCCGTCACCCGCGCCGGAGCGACCGGACTGACGGTCAGCGAGGTGCGTGGCTATGGCCGCCAGAAAGGCAAGACCGAGATCTACCGCGGGGCTGAATATGAGGTGAAGCTGCTGCCCAAGGTGAGGCTGGAGATCGCCATATCCACTGATCTGGTCGATGCGGTAAGCGAGGCTGTGGTCGCCGCGGCCAACACCGGCAAGATCGGCGACGGCAAGCTGTTCGTGCTCGACTTGGAACAGGCGCTGCGTATCCGCACCGGCGAGCGCGACCTGGCGGCGATCACCGACTGAGCACGAACAGGGCCGTTTCGGCGCGCAGGTTCTCAAGCCGGCCGCGTGGATCGATGGCGCGGGCCTGGCGGTTGCCGGAAAAGGCCGCGCTGGCCTGTATGCGGACGTCAAGCTCGCGGCACAGGTGGGTAAAGTCGGCCAGGGTGCACAGGTGAATGTTCGAGGTCGCCCACCACGGCTCCGGCAGGGCCGCCGTGACCGGCATGCGGCCGCGCCGCAGCAGGTCGAGCCGCACCCGCCAGTGGCCGAAATTCGGCAGGGTCACGATCGCCTTTTCGCCGATCCGCAACATCTCCGCGACTACATGTCTGGGACGCGACACAGCCTGCAGCGTCTGCGACAGGATGACATAGTCGAAAGCCTCGGCCGGGAAATAATCCAGGTCGCGGTCGGCGTCGCCCTGCATCACCGAAAGGCCGCGCGCCAGACAGGCGGCGACGCCTTCCGGGCTGATCTCAACGCCTCGGCCATCGACGCCCTTGTCGCGCACCAGCCGGGCGAGAAGCTCGCCTTCGCCACAGCCCACATCCAACACCCGCGCCCCGGCGCTGACCAGGCGGACGATCTCGTCGAAGTCGTGGCGCGGCGCGGTCATGGGTCCGTCCAGGCCAGGGCCGCCGAGCCCAGGAAACCGCCGATGGCGGCGCGCAGCACCGGCTCATCGAGCAAGAAAGCATCGTGACCTTTGTCGCTGGCGATTTCGACGAAGCTGGTCCGGGCCCCGGCAAGGTTCAGGGCCCTGACGATCGCCTGGCTCTCGGGGGTTGGATACAACCAATCGGAGGTGAAAGAGATAACACAGAAGCGTACGTCGCGGGCCTTGGCGAAGGCTCCGGCGAGGCCGTCATCGCGGCCGGCGGCGAGGTCGAAATAGTCCATCGCCCGGGTGATATACAGATAGGAATTGGCGTCGAAGCGGTCGACGAACGCCGCGCCCTGGTGGCGCAGATAGCTCTCGACCTGGAAGTCGGCGTCGAAGCCCCACGATAGGCCGTCGCGCTGCAGTTCGCGGCCGAATTTTCGCTGCAGCGCGATTTCGGAAAGATAGGTGATGTGGGCCGCCATGCGGGCGACCGCCAAGCCCTTTTCGGGGCGCACGCCGGCTTGGGCGTAAGCCCCGCCGCGCCAGTCCGGGTCGGCCATGATGGCCTGGCGGCCGACCTCATGAAAGGCGATGTTCTGGGCTGAGTGGCGGGCCGCCCCGGCTATGGCCACCGCCGCGTAGACGCGCTCGGGGAAATCCGCCGCCCATTGCAGAACCTGCATTCCGCCCATCGAGCCGCCGACGACGGCGAACAGCCGGGCGATGCCCAGATGATCGAGCAGCAGGGCCTGGGCGCGGACCATGTCGGCAATGGTGATCACCGGAAAGGCCAGGCCCCAGGGCTGGCCAGAGGCCGGATCGATCGACGCCGGCCCGCTGCTCCCCTGGCAGCCGCCGAGCACATTGGCGCAGACGATGAAATGGCGCGCCGGGTCAAGCGGCGCGCCGGGTCCGACCATCCGCTCCCACCAGCCACGCTTTCCGGTCGTCGGATGGTTCCCGAATACATGCTGATCGAGGGTGAGGGCGTGGCAGACGAGGACCGCGTTTGAGCGTTCGGCGTTCAGCGTCCCCCAGGTGCGATAGGCGACCTCCAGCGGCGCCAGGGAGGCTCCGGAGTCCAGCTTCAGCGGCCCTGCCAGCCGTACCGTCTCGCCGCGATCGTCCATCGGCGCTCAGGACCGGCAAAGCCGGCATCTGTCAACGGCGGTGGCGAAATCGCCCCCACGGCGCCGGGCGCAAAACGGGCGGTCGCGGCTCTATGGCGTGCGAGCGGCGGCGTCGGCGGCGGCGTTGGCTTTGCGGCTCGCTTTGGCGGCGGTGGCGCGCGTTTGTCGGGCGGCATCCTGGGCGGCCCGGTCAGCGGAGCGGCCGGCTTCGCCAGCCGCCGTCGCCGTGGCCGCCCCGGCGTCCTGCGCAGCGGCGGCGGCGTGGCTGCCCGCGGCGTCGGCCTGCTGCTGCGAGCGCTGCGAACAGGCGATCAAGGACGCGCCGAGCACGACGACGCCAAGCAGGGCTTTGAAGGACATGGCTGTGGGCTCCGGCCCCCCGGAATGGGGGCGGTTGTCAACGCGCCGCGTTCGTCGGCGTTCCGGCGCGCGGTCAGGCGCGCTGGGGAGCGCCCATGCCATCCAGTTCGGTGACCGCCTCGGCCGGCAGCGCCAACGCCGCCGCCGCCAGGTTCTCGTGCAGGTGGGCGAGCGAAGCGGTGCCGGGAATGAGCAGAATATTGGCTGAGCGATGCAGCAGCCAGGCGAGCGCCGTCTGCATCGGCGTCGCGCCCAGTCGGGCGGCCACCGCCGACAAGGTTGTCGACTGCAGCGGCGTGAAACCGCCGAGTGGAAAGAACGGCACATAGGCGATGCCGTCGGCCGCCAGGGCGTCGATCAGGGCGTCATCGTCGCGGTGGGCGAGGTTGAAGTGGTTCTGCACGCACACGACTGGAGCGATGGCGCGCGCCTCGGCGAGCTGAGCGGCCGAGACATTGCTGAGCCCGAGATGGCGTACCAGCCCCTGGCGTTGGAGTTCGGCGAGGGTGGTGAACTGTTCCTCGATCGATCCCTCGAGCGGACCATGGACGCCTCCGACCCTCAGGTTGACGACATCGATCACGTCCAGATCGAGGTTGCGCAGGTTGTCATGCAGGCCGGCCGTGAGTTCGGCCGGGCTCCGGGCCGGCAGCCAGGAGGCGTCATCGCCGCGTCGTGCGCCGAGCTTGGTGACGATGGTCAGGCTGTCCGGATAGGGGTGCAAAGCCTCGCGGATGATCTGGTTGGTGACGTGCGGGCCATAGAAGTCGCTGGTGTCGATATGATCGACCCCGCCAGCCACCGCTTCGCGCAACACCGCCAGGGCCTGGTGGCGGTCTTTCGGTGGCCCGAAGACGCCTGGACCGGCCAACTGCATGGCCCCATAGCCCATGCGGTTCACGAGGCGGTCGCCGAGGCGAAAGGTTCCGGCGGCGGCGATGTCGATCATGGCGGGTCTCCAGAAGCTCAGACGATATGGGGCGGTTGCCGCCGGGCGGTCAGCGCCTATCCCCGCCGGCTGCCTACCGGGTGCGACGATGAGAGGCCGCCATCGACGGCGAGGGCCTGCCCGTTGACGTAGGAGGACTCGTCGCTGGCCAGGAACAGGGCGGCGGCGGCGATCTCTTCGGGCTGGCCGCCGCGCGTGAGGGGATTGAGCTGGCCGATCTTAGCCTCGGTTCCGCGCGCTCGGGCGCCTTCATAGATCGGCGCGGTCATGCCCGTCTCGATGATCCCTGGGCAGATGGCGTTGACGCGCACGCCGCTGCCGTACAGCACATTGGCGGCGGTCTGGACCATGTTCATCACCCCAGCCTTGCTGGCGCTATAGGGGATGCCGCCGGCGCCGGATCGGATGCCGGCCACCGAGGCGGTGCAGATGATCGACCCGCGCCCGGCCGCGCGCATGATCGGGCTGGCGTGCTTGATGGCCATGAACGGACCGATCAGATTGACGTGCAGCAGGGCCTGCCAGAACGCCTCGTCGATATCCTCCATCGGTGTCATGCCGCCGGAGACTCCCGCGTTGGCGTAGACGGCGTCGAGACGGCCAAATTCGCTGTGGGCGCGGATGATGGCGGCCTTGATCTCCGCCTCGGAGCCGGCGTCGCCGGTGACGGCGATGGCGCGACCGCCGGCGGCGGCGATGGCTCTGGCAGTGTCGGCGACCGAGTCGGAGCGATCGAAGCACAGCACCGCCGCGCCCTCGGCGGCGAAGCGTCTGGCGCTGGCCGCGCCAATGCCGCTGGCCGCCCCGGTGACCAGGGCGCCGCGGCCGTCGAGCTTACCGGCCATCAGGCTGTCGCTGGAGCCGGGGGAGCCGGCAGCGGCAAGCGCTGCAGCGGATAAAACTTGTCGGCCATCTTCGGCATCGCTTCGGAGAGGATGGTCTCGATCGTCCAGCCCTCTGGCTTGCCAAGCGTCTCGATCGGCCGGGGCTGGCTGTAGAGGATGATATTCTCGCCGCTGACACCGAAAATCTGGCCGCTGACGGTCTTGGCCGCATCGGAGATGAGCGCCACCGAAAAGCGGGCCGGCTGATCGGGGCGGATGTCCCTGGCCATCTGCGCCCGCCGAGCCGCCTGGGCCTCGTCCTTGACCGGCACCGATTGGGTCATCCGCGTCCAGGCCACCGGCGCGATGCAGTTGCAGCGCACATTCTTGGCCGCTCCCTCCATGGCGATGATCCGCGACAGACCGGCGATGCCCATCTTGGCGGCCCCATAGTTGGTCTGGCCGATATTGCCGATGATGCCGCTGGTGGAGGTGTAGAGCATATAGGCGCCGTCCTCCTGCTGCCTGAAATGCTCGATGGTGGCGCGGCAGACGTTGAAGGTTCCGCGCAGATGCACCTCGATGACTTGATCCCAGTCGCGCTCGCTCATCTTGTGGAACATGCCGTCGCGCAGGATCCCCGCCGGATTGATCACCGCATGCAGACCGCCGAAGGCGTCGATGGCCTGTTCAAGCATCCCCTGGCAAGCCTTGAGCGAGGTGACGCTCTCGGAGTTCGAGACCGCCTGGCCGCCGGCGGCGCGGATCTCCTGGGCCACGGTCTCGGCTGGCCCCGCCGAGCCTTCGTCGCCGCCGGAAAGGCCGCCGCCGAGATCGTTGACCACGACCTTGGCGCCTTCGGCGGCGGCGATCAGCGCGCAATCGCGGCCGATGCCGTTGCCGCCTCCGGTGACCAGCACCACCTTGCCCTTGAGGATTCCCATCGCGCGCCTCCATTTCGAACAGTCGTTCGGCTCAAGAGGCTTATTCGAGGCGGTCGGCTTTCCGCAAGGCCGGAAACAGCAGCGCCCAGAGGCCGGTCGCCGCCAGCGCGCCATAGCCGCCGAACACCACCGCCCCGACCGCCCCCAGAAACCGCGCCGCCAGGCCGCTTTCAAATTCGCCAAGTTCGTTGGAGGCCGATACAAACAAGCTTGAGACCGCCGCCACCCGGCCGCGCATCGGATCGGGAGTGGCGAGCTGAATCAAGGTCTGGCGCACGAAGACGCTGAGCATGTCGGCGCCTCCGAGGACCGCCAGGGCGGCGATCGAGACGGCCAGCCAATGCGAATAGCCGAACGCCAGCGTCGCCGCGCCATAGACGCCAACGCCGATGAACATGATCAGACCGGCTTTGGCGCGGATTGGCCGCGCCGCCAGCATCAGGCCGACGATTGTGGCGCCGATGGCTGGGCCGAGCCGTAGCAGGCCGAACCCTTGCGGCCCGACGTGCAGGATATCGCGGGCGAAAGCCGGCGGCAGGGCCGTGGCCCCGCCCAGGATCACCGCCGCCAGGTCGAGCGAGATGGCCCCGAAGACGACCCGGTTGGACCAGACATAGGCCAGCCCTTCGCGCGCCGCCGCCAGGCGAGAGGCCCCGTGGCTGGTCGGCCGAGTGGGCTGGCGAATTCCTAGCACCGCGACCAGGGCGGCGGCGTAGAGGCCAAAGGTGACGCAATAGGCGGCCCCGGTTGAGAAGCCGATCAGCACTCCGGCGACGGCCGGTCCGACGATGGCCGCGCTTTGCCAGGCGAGCGCATTCCAGGCGATCGCCTTGGGCAGCAGGGCGCGCGGCACTAGCATCGGGGCGAGGGCGGTCAGGGCGGGCGAGAACCAAGCTCGGGCTGCCCCGAACACGACCGCTATGGCCAGCAGCAGGGGCACGCCGGCGCGCCCGCTCAGCGTGGCCCAGGCGAGGGCGGCGACGGCGACCATCTCGACCAGGTAGCAGATGACCAGCACCCGACGGCGGTCGCTGCGATCGACGCTCTCCCCGGCCGGCAACGCCAGCAGCAGCAATGGCGCGAAGGTCACCAGGCCGATCAGGCTGACATTGAAGGCTGAATGGGCGACATCAAGGCTGCGTCGCGAGATGGTGTAGACCTGCCAACCCAAGGCCACCGACTGGATCTGCGAGCCGAGGCCGCCTGTCCAGCGGGCGATCCAGAACAGGCGATAGTCGCGCTGACCAAGCAGGCCGCGGACGCCGCCCGCCGCAAGGCTCGCGTCGGCAGTGTCGCTCACAGGCCAAGCTCGGCCCGCAGCCGCTCCGGTGTCGCACCGCCGGCGCGCAAGGAGGCAATGGTCTCGCTAGCATCGCGTTTGGCAAGCCGCTTGCCATCAGCGCCGAGGATAAGCGGGTGGTGGCGATAGTCCGGCGTCGGCAGGCGGAGCAGGGCCTGAAGCAGCACCTGGACATGGCACGCCTCCCGAAGGTCCTCGCCGCGTATGACGCAGGTGACTCCGGACGCGCCATCATCGACCACGGCCGCCAGGTGATAGGCGACCCCCAAATCCTTGCGGGCCAAGATGACATCGCCAGCCAACCACGGATCGGCGCGGATTCGTCCGCGATCCGCATCTTGGAAGGCGAGGTTGGCGAAGCCGTCGAGTTCCCGCTCCGCGGCGGCTATGGAAAGTCGCCAGGCGAACGCCTCGCCGGCGGCCAAGCGTCTGGCCTCCTCGTCCAAGGGCAGCGCAGCGCCGAGAAAGGCCAGTTGCGGTCCGTGTGGCGCTGAAGCGCTGGCGGCCGCGGCTTCGGCTCGGGTCTTGAAACAGCGATAGACAAGGCCGCGATCGCGCAGGGCCCTCAGCGCCTCGGCGTAGGCGACCTGGCGCTTCGACTGAAACACCACCGGTTCGTCCCAGGTGACGCCCAGCCACGCGAGGTCGGCGATGATCGCCTGGGCAAAGGCCGGTCGGCAGCGTGCGGTGTCGATATCTTCGATGCGCAGATTGAGGCGACCGCCGGCGGCTCGCGCGGCGTCATGGGCGGTGAGGGCCGAAAAAGCGTGGCCGCGATGCAACCGGCCGGTGGGGGAGGGGGCGAAGCGGGTGACGAAGCCCGCGGGCGGACTCACGCGTGGGAGCGGGCGTGCCTAGCGTAGAGGCCGAGGTGGTCAAGGATGGCGCGGGTGAAGGCCTCCTCGCCGCCGAGGGCTTGCTTGAGCGGCTCAAATTCCTTGAAGGCGACCATTTCGGCGACGCCGTGGGCGGCGCACCAGGCGGCAATGGTGGCGAGCTTGAGCTCGTGGTCGTTGTCCGGATCCATGCCGACCGCGACCAGGGCTTCGCGGACCTGGCCCCAGCCGCTGGTCTCGTCCTTGGCGTGATCGGGCATGTCGGCCAGGTCGCAGGCGGTGTCGTACATCAGCCGATAGAGATTGGGGTTCTGACGCGCGAAGGCGACATAGGCGGCGCCGATCTCGCTAAGGCCGTGACGCGCATCGCGCGCCTTGGCGCGGGAGGCGACGATGGCTTCGCCCAGTTCGTGCCATCCCTGGCTGGCGACGGCGACCAACAGATCGCCCTTGTCCTTGAAATGATGGTAGGGCGCGGCTGGGCTGACGCCGGCCTCGCGCGCCACGGCGCGCAGCGAAAGCGCTGACGGGCCGTCCTTTTCGAGGATTCTCCGACCGGCCAGCAACAAGGCCCGCGACAGGTCTCCGTGATGGTACGGCCGGTTGTCACTGGGGTGGATTTCGGCGTGGGCCATCGGTGTAAGTTTCCCTTCAAGCCCCCTGTATAAATCTTAATCCGAACGCCGTAAAGATTATCTTGACACCGTTCAGATAGATGTTATCTTAACACCGTCCAGATCGGACACACCTTCCCGATCCCGGGGGGATCCAACCAAAGATAAGGACGATAACGTCATGTCCAAGTTCCTCGCTTTTGAAAACCTGTTCGACCGCTCGGTTTCTTTCTTCCTCATCTCGCTTGGCGCCATCGTCGCCGGCGCGACCATGCTGCCCGGCGCCTGAGGGTCAGCACGGATGAACGGGCCAGGGATTCGAGGGGGCGCGGGCCGCCTCCTCGACCCGCCCGGCTCCCGGCGGCCGGCCGATCGTTCCTATCCAAATCGACACTCCGTCATGGAGATATCGCTCAAGTTTTTCTAAGATGGCTCGCACCCCGGCCGAATGATTCGACCGGAACGGGAGAGACGAGCCTTCACAGACCCTCTTCACATCACCCAGACGAGCCTGCGGGACCGAAGGCGCCATGCAGGTTCTTGAGCGGCCGCCATCGGGCGCGCCAGCCCTGGTGCTGAATGCCGATTTCCGGCCGCTATCCTACTATCCGCTGTCGCTATGGTCGTGGCAGGAAACCATCAAGGCGGTGTTCCTTGAGCGCGTCGAGGTGGTCGCGACCTATGACAGCGTGGTCCATTCGCCGTCGTTCGAGATGCGTCTGCCGAGTGTGGTGTCGCTGAAGAGCTTCATCGCTCAGGACCGGCCGCCAGCCTTCACCCGCTTCAACCTGTTCCTGCGCGATGGATTCGCTTGCCAGTACTGCGGTTCGCACGAGGACCTGACTTTCGACCACCTGACGCCACGTTCGCGCGGTGGCCGCACCACCTGGGAGAACATCGTCACCGCCTGCGCTCGCTGCAATCTCGCCAAGGGTGGGCGCTCCCCGCGCGAGGCTGGAATGCACCCGCACGGCCATCCGCGCCGGCCATCGATGTATGAGCTTCAGGATCGCGGCCGACGCTTCCCCCCCCACCACCTGCATGTGAGCTGGCTCGACTATCTCTATTGGGACGTTGAACTGGAGGCGTGAGGAGACTCAGCCCTCGGCGATTGCTGTCTCGCGCTGGGCCGGGTCGTAGTAGAACCGCTCGGCGACGATGCGGTCTCCTTCCCAAGTCTGCAGCGCGACCTCGTCGAGATGGCGACGACCGCCGTCCGCCAGGCTAATTTCGAACAGCCAGTTGATCGCCACGCTGTCGCCGTCGATCAGCACGGGGCCGGCCCGTTTGACGACGATGCCCGAGACCATGCCGAGGAACGCTTTCTCCTGAGCGATCAGGGCGTCGCGGCCGTGCCGGATCTCACCCTGGTTCTCCTGCATGCTTGCCTCAGGGGCATAGAAACCGGCGATGGCCTCGACGAAGCGGCCTTCGCACACAACGGCGACGAAATTTTTGACGCATTCCCGCGTCGGCATGGCGCCTCCTTCTGCCTGAATAGATCGATCAATCGAATATATGCCGAGAATAGAGCGGTCAATCCATTTTCAACTCGTCACCGGCGGCGAACCACGCTAGGCCAGGGCTATGGCGCAGCCTCGCGACACCCCCGAACGTCTGATTCGCGCCGCCGAGCAGCTGTTTCGCGTTCAGGGCTATTCCGGAACCGGTCTCAAGCAGCTCACCGCCGAAGCCAAGGCGCCGTGGGGCTCGCTCTATCACCACTTCCCGGCCGGCAAGGCCGAACTTGGAGCGGCGGCGGCCCGCTGGGCCGGCGGCCACTACGCCGAGGGCCTGCGTCGCGCCTTGGCGTCAGGCGCCTCGCCTGGCGCGGCCATCGAGAGCCTGTTTACGGCCGAAGCCCGAGTCCTCGAGGGCAGCGGCTACCGCAACGGCTGCCCGATCGCCGCTACCACCGTGGATGCCGCCAGCCTCGACGAGGGCCTGCGCGAAAGCTGCGCCAGCGCCTTTTCCCTCTGGCGTGAGGCCATCGCCGACGGTCTGGTCCGGCATGGCGCGGCGCCGGCGGAGGCCCAGGCCCTGGCCCAGTTCACGCTTTCGGCGCTTGAGGGGGCGATCGTCCTGGCCCGGGCCGCCAGGTCGCCCGAGGCTTTGCTGGTCTCGGGGCGCCTGATGCGCGCGACCGTCGATCGTACTGCGTCGGCCTGGCGGCGGCCTTCCGCCTAACTCTCGTAGGGACGACCATCCTTATGGCGAGCGTGGTCGTCGCCGGGCCTGATGATCATGTCGATGTCAGAATAGTCGACGCCGTCGGCGTCGCTGCGGAACCCGACCTCCAGCACCCGCGCGGCGGCGGGGCCGCGATTGACCAGATGATGGCCGTCGGCCTCGCCAGCCTTGAAGCCGGCGCAGTCGCCTGGCCCCAGGAGCTCTTCGCCGGCGTCGGTGATCAAAACGACCTCGCCCTCCAGCACCATGACGAACTCGTCCTCGGCGCTATGCCAGTGCCGCTGGCTCGACCAGGCGCCAGGCGGCAGGGTGAGCAGGTTGACGCCAAATTGGGCGAGGCCGGCGGCGTCGCCCAGGGCTTGTCGCATACGGTCGCGGCAAGGCGCGTCGTGCGGGGCCGGATAGCGGCTGCCACGGCGAACCGGCGTGGCTTCGATGTCGATCTTCTTCATGGCCGGTTCCAGTTGGATTAAAGGCTCGCCTCAGCCTAAGGCAGGGGTCGTAGCGGAGCCAGCCATGATCGATCCGGTCGCCCTCGCCAGCGAACTGATCCGCCGCCCCTCGGTCACCCCGGCCGACGCAGGGGCGATGGCGGTGGTCGAGCGAGCTTTGAGCCGGATTGGCTTCACCTGCCGGCGCATGGCCTTTGGCGGCATCGAGAACCTGTATGCGCGGCGCGGCGGGTCCGGACCCAATCTCTGTTTCGCCGGCCACACCGATGTCGTGCCGCCGGGAGATGCGGCGGCCTGGGCGCGATCGCCGTTCGCGGGCGAGATTGCCGACGGCCGGCTACACGGTCGCGGGGCCGTGGACATGAAAAGCGCCATCGCCGCCTTCATCGCCGCAGCCGCCCGAGCCCAAACGGCGGACGGAACTCTTTCACTGTTGATTACCGGCGACGAGGAAGGGATCGCCGAGCATGGCGCCAAGGCTGTCGTCGCCCAGCTTGTGGCCGATGGCGAGCGCATCGATCACTGCATCGTCGGCGAGCCGACCTCCGCGGCCAGGCTCGGCGACATGATCAAGATTGGCCGCCGCGGCAGCGTCGGGGCCGAGATCGTCGTGCGCGGCGTTCAGGGCCACGTCGCCTATCCGGACCGGGCGGCCAACCCGGCGCCGGTGCTGGTGCGGCTGTTGGCGCGCCTGATCGACCGTCGGCTCGACGACGGCTTCGAGGGCTTCCAGCCGTCAAATCTGGAGGTCACCAGCATCGACATCGGCAATCCGGCCGCCAATGTCATTCCGGCCGAGGCCCGGGCGCGGCTCAATATCCGCTTCAATCCCGCCCATCGCGGCGCCGATTTGCTCGCCTGGATCGAGCGCGAGGCGGCGCGCGCCGGGATCGAATTCGCTGGCGACCTAAGCGTCGGCGGCCGAATCAGCGGCGAGGCTTTTCTCACGCCGCCCGGAGCCTTCACGGCCTTGGTCTCCGAAGCGGTGACCGCGATAACCGGGGTCAGCCCAGAGCTTTCGACGACCGGCGGGACCTCGGACGCCCGCTTCATCCGCCAACTCTGCCCGGTGGTCGAGTTGGGTCTGGTGGGGACGACCATGCACAAGGTCGACGAATGCGTCGATGTCGCCGACATCGAGACCCTGGCGCGGATCTATGAGCGGCTGATCGGTGATTACGTCGCCGCCCCACCCACCTCATAGTCCACGGCCATCAGGGTGAGGCCGGCGGCAGGAGCCACCGGGCCGCACGCGGCGCGATCGGCTGCTTCGAGGGCGGCGCCGAACTGGGCGATGCTCCAGCGGCCAAGGCCGACCTCGGCCAGGCTGCCGACCATCGAGCGCACCTGGCGATGCAGGAACGAGCGGGCCGCGAACGTCAGGCGAACCTCCTCGCCAAAGCGGGCGACCGCCGCCGCCTCCAGAGTCTTGACAGCCGAGGCGGCCTGGCAGGCGGCGTCGCGAAAGGTGGTGAAGTCGTGGCGCCCGATCAACGACTCGGCCGCCAGCCCCATCGCCGCTTCGTCGAGTCGCCGGCGGATGTGCCAGACGCGCCCCGCCTCAAGCGCCGGCGGTCCGGCGCGGTTGAGAATGCGGTAGCGATAGTGGCGGCGGCTGGCCGAAAAGCGCGCGTGAAAGTCGTCGCCGACACGCTCTGCGGCCAGGATGGCGATCGGCACGCCGCAGAGATGGGCGTTGAGGGCGTTCATCACCGTCGCCGCCGGCCAGGCCTTGGCGAGATCGACGTGCACGACCTGGCCGGCCGCGTGCACGCCGCTGTCGGTGCGCCCGGCGGCGGCCACGCGTACGGTCTCGCCCGCGAAGGCGGCAATGGCCGCCTCCAAGGCGGTCTGGACCGAAGGCTGGCCAGCCTGGGCCTGAAAGCCGTTGAAGGGACCACCATCGTATTCGACCGCCAAGCGGTAGCGAGTCATCAGGTTAGCCGCACGCCGGCCGGAACCGGTAGGCCGCGCAACAACGCTTCGGCCGGGCCAGCGGCCCGGCCCTCGCGCTGGGCCTCAAGAATGCGCACCGCGCCGCCACGGCAGGCGATCAGCAGGCCGCCGTCGAGGGTCAGCCCAGGCGCGCCGACGCCCTCCTCGAGCCGCGATAGCAGGGCCTTGATGCGCACCGGCCCGCGCGGGCTGGGAACCTCAAACCAGGCGCCGGGGGCGGGCGAAAGGCCGCGGATGCGCCGGTCGACCTCGCCGGCCGGCCGGTCCCAGTCAATCCGCGTCTCGGCCGGTTTGATCTTGCGCGCGTAGCTCGCCCCCGTATCCGGTTGCGGGGTCGCGACCGCCCGACCCATTTGCACCGCGGCCAGGGTGTCAACCATCAGCGTCGCGCCGAGCCGGGACAGGCGCTCGGCGAGCGTTCCGGCGGTGTCCAGGGCGTCTATACGGGTGACGACACTGGCCAGCACTGCGCCGGTGTCGAGTCCGGCGTCCATCTGCATCGCCTGGACGCCGGTGACCGCATCACCGGCCATCAAGGCGCGCTGGATCGGCGCCGCGCCGCGCCATCGCGGCAACAGCGAGGCGTGCAGATTGATGCACCCCAGCCGGGGTGCGGCAAGCACCGCCGCATCGAGAATCTGGCCGAAGGCCACAACCACGGCGACGTCCAGGTCGAGGACGGCGAAGGCGGCCGCCGCGGCCGGTTCACGCAGGCTGACCGGCGTCCGCACCGTCAGGCCGCGCGCCTCGCCCAAGGCGTGCACTGGGGTTAGGGCAAGGCTCTGGCCACGGCCGCGCCGAGCCGGCGGCTGTGAATAGACGCAGGCGATCTCGTGGCCGGCGGCGATCAGGGCTTCGAGGGTCGGAACGGCGAAAGCCGGGGCGCCAAGAAAGGCCAGGCGCATGGCGTCAGGCGCCGCCGGCGATCACAGGCGTGGCGATTCCAGCTCTTCGGCGCGAGCCGTCTTGCGCACCTTGGCTACGGCGCGGTCGCGCTTGAGCCGCGACAGATGGTCGATGAAGAGCACGCCGTTGAGGTGGTCGATCTCATGCTGGATGCAGACTGCGAACAGGCCCTCGGCGTCTTCCTCGACCGCATTTCCGGCATAGTCGAGATAGCGAAGCTTGACCTTGGCGGCGCGCTCGACCTCGTCGAATATCTCCGGGACCGACAGGCAGCCTTCTTCATAGGGCACGACCTCTTCCGAGGCCCAGACGATCTCCGGATTGACGAAATGGCGCGGCGCCTTGGGCGCCTCGTCACGCGCCAGATCCATGACAATCACTCGCTTGGGAACCCCGACCTGGATGGCCGCCAGGCCAATGCCGGGGGCGGCGTACATGGTCTCGACCATGTCATCCATAAGGGCCCGCAGGGCGTCGTCGACGCCCTCGACCGGGGACGAAACCGTCTTCAGCGTCGCCAGGTCGGCGTCGACCGTCAGAATGGAGCGCAGGCTCATGGCGCGGAGGTAGGCTCGAGGCCATCGAGCGTCAAGGCGGGCGGGGGCGCCAGTTTGACCATGGGCCTGATCTGCTGATCGACCAAGGTCGGCTCGGTGATCTTGCGGTCAGCGCTGTCGGCCTTCAACTCCTCGAAGCGGCGAGCCTGGCTCATCACCTGCGTCTCGAGGGATCCGACAAAAGCGTTGTACTTGCCCACCGCCGAGGCCAGCGCCTTGCCGACACCGTCGACATGCCCGCCCATTGTCGCCAGGCGCCGGTGCAGCTCGGCCCCGAGGGCGGCGATTTCCTTGGCGTTGAGCGATTGTTGCTCCATGCGCCAGCCGAACAGAACCGCCTTGCAGAGCGCGAACAGGCTGGCTGGCGTCACCAGCACCACACCCTTGTCGAGGGCGAAATTGTGCAGCTGGGTGTCTCGATCGACGGCTGCCGCCAGCATGCCGTCACCGGGTACGAACATGACCACGAACTCGGGGGACGAGTCGAAACTGCGCCAATAGGCCTTGGCGCCCAGAGTGTTGATATGGCCGCGCAAACTGAGAACATGGCGGACGTAGGCTTCCTCGCGGGCCGCATCGTCTGGGGCATCCAGCGCCTCGAGATAGGCGCCCGTCGAACATTTGGAGTCGATCACGAAAACGCCGCCAGGAAGCTTGACCAGCACATCGGGCCGCTGGGCGCGGCCATCGGCGTCGCTGACGGTGACCTGCTCGTAGAAATCGGTTCCGGCCTTCATGCCGGCCCGCTCCAGAACATTGTGCAGCATGGTCTCGCCCCAGCGCCCCTGGACCCCGGCCCCGGTCTTCAGCGCTGTTGTCAGGCGTCGCGCCTCGGCTTGGGTGGCGTTGGTCGCCTCCATCAGGGATTTCAGCTGCTGGGCGAGGCCGCCGGCGTCGCGGGCCTGGGCCTTTTCCTGCTCGGCGATCTTCTGCTCGAACTTGGTCAGGGTGTCGGCGACCGGCTTGAGTTGGGCGGCGATTTTTTCCTGGCTCAGGGTGTTCTGGGCGGCAAAGGTCTCGGCGGCCCGCTTGACCAGCACGTCGGCGACGGCGTTGGCCGACAGCGCCGCCTGGGCCTTGACCGTCTCCTCCACGAGATCGGCGCGCGCCTGGCCGGCCTGGGCGCGAATGGCCCGGCCGCGCTCGACCACCGCCCAGCCGACCGCGGCCAGGAATAGGGCGAGAAGGACGAGATCGAGGGCGTTCATGCTCCGTTCTTTACCAGAGTCGCGCCTCTGGAGCCAATTGTGAGTCGGCCCTCACGGCGTTGCGGGCGCGGGCGCCGCGGCGCTTGGCGTGGGCTCTGGGGCCGCCTCCATCTACCTGGGCTCCGATGCGCTCAGCGGCGGGAGCGGGCCGCAGATGGCCAGAAGGTCCTTGTCGTCGGCGGGCGTTTTCTCGGCTTCGGCGACCTCATTCGGTGCGAGGAGCCCGGTCGCCTTCACGGCGAGGCGCAGACGGGCGCTGGCTTGGCGCATGCCGATGTCGGAATCCTTGGCCCGCGCCAGGGCGATCCTAAGCTGCTCGGCTTCGGCGTCGCTCAGCCGGCGGCCGGGCCCATAGAGGCTGCCGAGGATGGTCCACTGGTCGTGCTCCTGATCGCTGAGGTCGCTGAGGTAGCGGGTAAGCTGGGCAATCTCGGTGTAGGCGATCTGCTTGCCGCGCGGCAGATGCGAGACGGTCTGGCTGGCCACCAGGGCGTCCCAAGCCCTGATCGTCCATGGCGTATAGGGTGGGTGGCCGATTGGGCCGGACGGCGGCAAGGCGCCATCGACGGTGGCGGTCTGAACGACCCCGGTCAGGGCGTCCAGACGCCGGGCGATGCAGACGCTTGCTATGTCTCGCCGGGCCGCGTTTTGCAGTTCACGGGCGTAGTCGCGCTTCAGCGACGCCTCGCCGGCCTCGGCCTGATGGCGCCAGTGCAGCGCCTCGATCAGTTGTTCGCCGCTGAGCGCAATGGCGATGCCGATGACAATGACGCCGACCTCGCTCAGCAGTTCGCGCCAACCGTGCACGGCCTTAGGTCTGTGGACTTCCATGCCGCCTCACCCCTCCTCGGCCCAAGCCCTGATCAGCTGGTGGGCGATGGCCAGAGTTCCGGGGGCGCGGGCATCCGGATGCTTTCCGGCCACCAGCTGGCGGGCTTCGTCTCGGCTGAACCAGCGCACCTCGTCGAGTTCGACCGCGTCGGCGCGGGCCTCGCCCGGGGCGAGCTCGGCGATCAGGCCGATCATCAGCGACATCGGATAGGGCCATGGCTGGGTGGAATGGTAGCGCACCTTCAGCGTGTCCACCGCCGCTTCTTCCTTGAGTTCGCGCGCGCAGGCTTCTTCGATCGACTCGCCCGGCTCGACGAAGCCGGCCAACGCCGAATACATGCCCTGGGGCCAAAGGCCCTGGCGTCCGAGCAGACAGCGCTCGCCCTCGACCGGCAACATGATCACCACCGGATCGGTGCGCGGAAAATGCTGGGTCTCGCAACTCGGACACTGGCGCTTCCAGCCGCCCTCGGCGACCGTGGTCGGGCTCCCGCAGGCGGCGCAGAAACGATGTTTGCGCCGCCATTCGAACACCTGGCGGGCCGTGGCCAGCAGGGCGGCCTCGGCGGCCGGCAGCTCGGTCGCGACGGCGCGCAATTCCTCGAAGCGGCCCAGCCCTCGCAGCGGACCATCGGCCGGATCAGCCTCGCCCTCCAGGTCGAGCGCGAACACCGCGATCTCATTCCATAGGCCCAGGAACAGCAGCCGCTCGCCGTCGCCGGCCAGGGTTTTGGCCATCTTCGCCGCCAGATAGGCGACCTGAACGCCTTTGACCTTGGCGTCCTCGACCAGCGGCTTGCCGTTCCAAAGCACGGCCGCCAGGGAGTCCGGATCGGCGAGGCGCGCCGCCAGCCAGTCGGGATCGGCGCGCCTGTAGGAGCAGCGCTCAAGCGGATTGCCGGCGAAAACGTTGACGAAGCTGTCGAGGGCCATGGGGCCTCTTACGGCCTCGCCGTCGGCGGGGGAATGCGGCGAGCGCGTCTCAGGCGTTCAGCGCTCCGCTCAGCGGATCTCGGGCTCCTCGACCGAGACCGCCATGCGCGCCCTCAGCGGAATGTCGGCGGCCGCCTCGGCCGGCCCGGCCGGCCCGATGTGCGCCATCACCTGACGCACATAGTTCTGCGTCTCCCGATAGGGCGGAACGCCGCCATGGCGATCGACGGCTCCGGGACCGGCGTTGTAGGCGGCCAGGGCCCTGGAGGTGTCGCCGTCATATCGGTGCATCATCTTCGACAGATAGATGACCCCGCCTTCGATATTGCCAGCCTGGTCATCGGCGTCGACACCGAGCGCGCGCGCCGTCGAGGGTTCGAGCTGCATGGTCCCGCGCGCCCCCTTGGCCGAGACGGCGGCCTGATGATAGCGCGACTCCTGCCAGGCGACGGCGCGCACCAGATTCTCATCGACCTGATGGCGCTCGGCGGAATCGTGGATGGCGGTGGCGATTTCCGGCGGCGGGGCCGGGGCGGCGTCGCCGCTGGCGCCATGGCGGCGATGGACAATCCGGCCGCCGACGATGCGGGCCCCGGGTTGGGCCCCGGGCGACATGCGCTGGCTGGCGCCATCGTACATCACCACCGAGCCGTCGACGTGGACTTCGAGCTGCGCGTCGGCGCCACCGGCGACCAGGCTGACGAGCAGGGCGAGCGCCCCCGCGCCGACGTATTGTCCGAAAAGCCCCCGCATGGCGTCGCCCCAGCGCCGTCTCCCCGACGATCGGCCTATACTGCCTCAAGTTGGCGCGCCTGGCAAAGCTGCCGCGCCGCGGCGATCGGCCGCGCCGGCCTCGACCGCTCCTTGACCCTGGCGCAGCCGGGCGGCCGCGACGCGGACGATTGCGCGTCGCCGCGCTTGCGCCCGTGAGCCGGCCACGCGATATAGGCCGTGGAGATCGGCGATGGGCGGAGGCCTCGCCAACCCGGTCAGGTCCGGAAGGAAGCAGCCGTAACGAGATTCACTCCGGGTCGTTGCCGGTCTCCACCTTTCACCGTTCAGGCCCGGGCCGCCGCACGCCGATGACCGACATTGTGGCCGAGCCCGAAGTACGCGACGACGCCACCGCTGAAATGTTTGGCAGCCTGGACGCGGCCTCGCCCGAGGCCGCCTATACGGTCATCGCCCGCAAATACCGGCCGCGCAGCTTCGCGCAGCTGATCGGCCAGGAGGCCATGGTCAGGACCCTGACCAACGCCTTCGCGGCCCGACGCATCGCCCACGCCTTCATGCTCACCGGCGTGCGCGGGGTCGGCAAGACGACCACCGCCCGGCTGCTGGCCCGGGCCCTCAACTATGAGAGCGACACCGTCCAGGAGCCGAGCCTGACGGATCTGGCGGTCGAGGGCCGGCACTGCCGCGCCATTCTCGAGGGCCGCCACCTCGATGTGCTCGAGCTCGACGCCGCCTCGCGCAGCAAGGTCGACGAGATGCGCGAGCTGCTCGACGGGGTGCGCTACGCCCCGGCCCAGGCCCGCTACAAGGTCTACATCATCGACGAAGTCCACATGCTCTCGACACAGGCGTTCAACGCCCTGCTGAAGACCCTCGAAGAGCCGCCGCCGCACGCCAAGTTCATCTTCGCCACCACCGAGATCCGCAAGGTGCCGGTGACCATCCTGTCGCGCTGCCAACGCTTCGATCTGCGCCGGGTCGAGCCGGAGGTGATCGCCGCCAGTCTCGCCGCCATCGCCGAGGCCGAAGGATTTTCCGTCGAGAGCGAAGCCCTGGCGATGATCGCGCGGGCCGCCGAGGGCTCGGTGCGCGACGCCCAGTCGCTGCTCGACCAGGCGCTCGTCCAGGCCGAGGCCGGGGCCCCCTTGGGGGCGGCGGCGGTGCGCGACATGCTGGGTCTGGCGGACCGCGGCCGCACCATCGCCCTGTTCGAGGCGGCGGTGCGCGGCGAGGCCGGCGCGGCCATCGCCGCCTGGCGCGAACTCTACGCCTTCGGGGCTGACGCCGCGACCACGGTGGGCGATCTGCTGGAGCACTGCCACGCGGCCGCCCTCGCCAAGACCTTAGGTCCGGACAGCCTGGGTCTGCCCAAGGACCAGGCGGCGCGGTTGACGGCGCTCGGCGCGGCCATGTCGGCCGGCGTGCTGTCGCGCCTGTGGCAATTGTTGCTCAAGGCTCTGGCCGAGGTGCGCGCCGCTCCCGATCCGGCCGCCGCCCTGGAGATGAGTCTCATCCGCCTGGCCTATGCCGCCGACCTCCCGGGCCCCGAGGAGGCGTTGAAGGCCCTGCGCGAGGCGCCGACCGGCGCCCCGGCGGCTCCTGCGCCAAGCGGTGGCGGGGGTGGTGGGGGGCGCGCCAATCTGGCGCTGGCGCCAAGGTCTCTGGCCGAGCCCCGGGCGGTCGCCGCGCCTCAGATCGAGGCGCCCGCCCTGCAATCCTTCGAGGCGGTGGCGCGACTGATCGACGAGCGCCGCGACATCGCCCTCAAGCTCGATGTCGAGCGCTATGTGCGGCTGATCAGCTTTCGCCCCGGAGCGATCGAATTCGCCCCGGCCGAAGGCGCGCCGGCCGATCTCGCCCAGCGACTGGCCGGGCGGCTAAAGCAGTGGACCGGCCAGACCTGGCTGGTGGCGGCGCAGGCAAGCGGCGGGGCCGAAACCCTGGCCGAGCAGCAGCGGCGCACGCACGACAAGAGTCGGGCCGACGCCTTGGCCGAACCGTTTGTCCAAGCGGTGATGGCGGCGTTTCCAGGAACCGAACTTGTCGAGGTGCGGCAGATGGCGGCTATTCCGGCCCCAGAGCCGACGCCGGGCAGCGACGATCAGGAGGACTTGGCGTGAAAGATTTGGGATCGTTGATGAAGCAGGCCCAGGCCATGCAGCAGAAGCTGCAGGAGGCCCAGGCCCGGCTCGCTGAGAGCGAGATCGAGGGCGCGTCGGGCGGCGGCCTGGTCAAGCTCACCCTACGCGGGACTGGCGAAATCTTTGGCCTCAGCATCGACGAGAGCCTGATGAAGCCCGGCGAAGGCGAGATCGTCGCCGACCTGGTGATCGCCGCCCACGCCGAGGCCAAGCGCAAGCTCGATGAGGCCCAGGCCGGCGTGGTGCGCGAGGCGGCCGGCCCATTCGCCGGCCTGCCGGGGATGCCGAAGTTCTGATGGCCGCATCGGTCGGGCCGGAAATCGACCGGCTCATCGTCCTGCTGGCCAAGCTGCCCGGCCTGGGGCCGCGCTCGGCCCGGCGGGCGGCCCTGACGCTCTTAAAGCGCAGAGACCAGCTGCTCACGCCTTTGGTTCAGGCCTTGGCGGTCGCCGCCGAGCGGGTGCGGCCGTGCGGG
>DATBOH010000148.1:0-4378 GCA_036553915.1 Caulobacteraceae bacterium
CGGGATGTCGTCGGCGCGTGGCTCGGAGAGCAACTCCAAACCCTTGAACACGTGGCCGAAGACGACGTCGAAACGGTCGAGGTGCTTCTCGTCCTTCACCAGCACGGCGCGAGAAAGATAATAGAAATCCTCGACCCGGCGCTCGATCACCGACCGGTCCATGCCCTCCATGAGCATCAGATATTCCTTCAGCGTCACCGGCACCTTGGCGGCGCGAAGCTCGGCGAAGAAGTTGAGGAACATCGCAGTCTCGAACGGGCGTTTGAACCGCGGAGCATGGGGGCGCGCCCTTCGCCTGTCCAGTCCTAACCCCGGCTGAAAATGAACTCCTGGTCGCGGCTGGCGCCGACAACAAAGCTATATTCGCCCACCTTTTCGAAGCCATAGCGGCGGTAAAGGCGGTGCGCGCCGAGGTTGCCGGACCAGACGCCGATCCACAGCCTTCGTCGGGGCGAGGTCTGCAGCCAGCACAGCGCCTGGTCCATGAGCATGCCGCCAAGCCCCTCGCCCTGGGCGTTGGCGTCGACATAGATCCGCTTGAGCTCGCCGCAGCCCGGCGTCACCTCCGGGTGCGGAAGTCCGCAGGGGCCGGCCAGCGCGTAGGCGATGGCGACGCCGTCGCGCTCGGCCAGCCAGAGAGCGACGTTGGGATCGGCGAGCAGGGCCGAGACGGCCGCGGGGCTATGGGTCTCGGCCACGAAGGCGGCCAGATCCTCGGGCGGATACATGGCCCCGAAGGCGGCGGCGAACGTGCGTTCGCCGAGGGCGGCGAGGGGCTTGGCGTCGGCGGCGCCGGCGCGGCGAATTGTCGACTTCTTCATGGTCGAGACAGGCATCGGCGTTTAAGGATCGCGCATGGATTTGGTTGTCTATAGCCACCAGGACATGGCCTTGCACAGGCCGGGGCGATCCCATCCCGAGCGGCCCGAGCGCCTGGCGGCGGTCATGGGGGCGCTCGAATCGGCGCCGGGCCTCAGCCTCGATCGGCGCCCCGCGCCGCTGATCGCCGACGACGACCTGGCCCGGGTGCATTCCACCGCCTTTGTCGACCGCATAGAGGCGCTGACTCCCAGCGAAGGCGTCGTGTTCGCCGATCCCGACACCCAGGTCTCGCCGGGCTCGGTCAGGGCCGCGAGGCTGGCGGCCGGAGCGGTCGCGGCCGCCGTTCGGTCGGTAGCCGCCGGCCAGGCGGAGCGGGCCTTTTGCGCCGTTCGCCCGCCCGGCCATCATGCGACGCCGACGCAAGCCATGGGGTTTTGCCTGTTTTCCAGCATCGCCATCGCCGCCCGCGTCGCCCAGGCGGCCGGCTATGCCCGCGTCGCCATCGCCGATTTCGATGTCCATCACGGCAACGGCACCCAGGCCGTCTTCGAGGCCGACCCGACCGTCTTGTTCGCCTCGGTGCATCAGAGCCCATGCTACCCGGGCACCGGTCGGGCCGACGAAGTCGGGGTGGGCAATATCGCCAATCTGACCGTGGCCCCGGGCGCTTCGCCGCGGGTCTGGCGCATGGCTTTCGATCGCCTGGCCGAACGGATCGACGCCTTCGCCCCCGATATCATTCTGGTTTCGGCCGGCTTCGACGCCCATGTCCGCGATCCTCTGGCCGAGCAGAACCTGGAAGCGGAGGACTTCGCCTGGGCCACCCGCGCCCTGGTCGACATCGCCAAGGCCCGTTGCGGCGGCCGGCTCGTCTCCAGCCTCGAGGGCGGTTACGATCTCGAAGGGCTCGGCCGCAGCGCCGCGGCCCACGCCCTGGCCTTGGCGCGCGCCTGAGATGAACGGGGAGGGGACGCCGCCGGGGGCCATCGTCCTGGCCCGGCACGGGCGCCCGGCCCTGTCGCGCAAGATCTGGCTCTCCGCCGATCAGTACCGGCAATGGTGGGGCCAGTATGAGCTCCTGGGCCTGAAGTCCGACCAGGCCGCCCCCGCCGCCCTCAAGGCCGCCGCCGCCGCCGCCGGCACGGTTATCGCCTCGACCCGGCTGCGGTCGATCGAGACGGCGCGGCTGGTCTGCGATGAGGTCCCGTTCGAATCCGACGCGATCTTCATCGAAGCGCCGTTGCCGCCGCCGCCCTGGCCGAAATGGCTGAAACTGCCGCCGATGATCTGGGGCTTCGTCTCGCGGTTCGCCTGGTGGTGGTTCGACAACCACGCCGGCGAGGAATCGCGCCGCCAGGCCGAGGTGCGGGCGAATGCGGCGGCTGATCGGCTGATCGGTCTGGCCGATGGCGGCAAGGACGTGCTGTTCCTGGCGCACGGCTTCTTCAACGCCATGGTCGCCCGGGCGCTCAAGCGGCGCGGTTGGCGCCTGACGGATAACGGCGGCTACGCCTATTGGTCGGCGCGGCGGTTCGAAAAGCCGCGCTGAGCGGCCGCGCTTTCGTTGCCCGGACCGACGGCCTGGAGTAGTGGCAGCCAAGTCCCCAAGGAGCGAAGCGCCGATGGCCGAACCCGACGACCTCTCCAAGCTCTCCTTCGAAGCGGCGCTGGCCGAGCTGGAAGGCATCGTGCGGGAACTGGAATCCGGACAGGCTGAACTTGAGCGCTCGATCCTCGTCTATGAGCGCGGGGCGCGCCTCAAGGCCCATTGCGAGGCCAAGCTCAAGGACGCTCAACTGCGGGTCGAAAAGATCCTGATCGGCCCCAAGGGCCCCGAAGGCGTCGAGCCCGCGAGCTTTTCGTGACCGAACTGGCCAAGCGCCTCGCCGAGGCCGCCGAAAGAATCACCGTCGCCCTCGACGAGCTTCTGCCGCGCGCCGAGGGGCCCGAGGCCCGGCTCACCGAGGCGATGCGCTACGCCGCGCTGGGACCCGGCAAACGCCTGCGGCCGTTCCTGGTCTTGGAGGCCGGTCGGCTTTTCGACCTGCCGCACAAATCGCTGCTTCGGGCCGCCTGCGCCCTGGAACTCATCCATGCCTATAGCCTGGTGCACGACGACCTGCCGTGCATGGACGATGATGACCTGCGCCGCGGCCGGCCGACCGTCCATCGGGCCTATGACGAAGCCACGGCGGTTCTGGCCGGCGACGCGCTGCAGACCCAGGCCTTCGAGATCCTCGCCGACCCGGAGACCCATCCCGAGGGCCGGGTGCGCGCCGATCTGGTGCGGGTGCTGGCTTTGGCTTCGGGGGCCAGGGGCATGGCCGGCGGCCAGATGATCGACCTGCTGGGCGTGCGCGACGATCTTGGCGAAGTCGCCCGGATGCAGCGCATGAAGACCGGGGCCCTGATCGCCTGCGCCTTCGATCTGCCCCTGGCGATGACCAAGGCCACGACCGCCGAGCGCACCGCCCTGACCGGATTTGGGCGTGACATCGGCCTCGCCTTCCAGATCGTCGACGATCTGTTGGACGCCGAAGGTGACGCCGCTTCCATGGGCAAGGCCGCCGGCGGCAAGGACGAGGCCCGCGGCAAGGCCAATTTCGTCACCCTGCTCGGGGCCGAGGCGGCCCGGGAACGCCTGTCGCTGCTGGTCGTTCAATCCAAAGCCCATCTCGACGCCTTCGGAGCGCGCGGTCAGAGTCTCGCAGAAGCCGTGGATTTTGTGACCGAGCGCCGGGCCTGAGGCGCCGCGCCGGGTGTTGGCGACCCGGCCAAGTTTCGTGCTAGACCGGAATCGTTTGTAGCTCTCCCTAGGGACGGGGGGCAGGAAATGGATAGCTTTTTGCGCATGGCCCCTCCCACACCCTTGCTCGACACCGTCACCGAACCGGCCGAACTCCGGCGCCATAGCCTCGGCGAACTAAAGCAGCTGGCCGACGAATTGCGGTCGGAGACCATCGAGGCGGTGTCCAATACGGGCGGCCACCTCGGGGCCGGGTTGGGGGTGGTCGAATTGACCGTCGCCCTGCACCACGTCTTCGACACGCCGCGCGACATCCTGATCTGGGACGTCGGCCATCAGGCCTATCCGCACAAGATTCTGACCGGGCGGCGCGACCGAATCCGCACCCTGCGCCAGGGCGGGGGACTGTCCGGGTTCACCAAGCGGGCCGAAAGCCGATACGACCCCTTCGGGGCCGCCCACGCCGCCACCTCGATCTCGGCGGCGCTGGGGTTCGCGGTGGCCCGCGATCTGCGCGGCGACGACAACGCCGTGATCGCGGTCATTGGCGATGGCTCGATGAGCGCCGGCATGGCCTATGAGGCGATGAACAACGCCGCCGACGCCACCAAGCGTCTGGTCGTCATCCTCAACGACAACGACATGTCGATCGCCCCGCCGGTCGGCGGGATGAGCGCCTATCTGGCCGGCCTGGTCTCTGGCGGGGCCTATCAATCGGTGCGCCGGTTCGGCAAGGGCGTCGCCAACCGCCTGCCCAGGCCGCTCGCCAACATGGCGCGAAAGGCCGAGGAATACGCCCGCGGCATGGCC
>DATBOH010000195.1:0-7079 GCA_036553915.1 Caulobacteraceae bacterium
TTTCCAGGGAAAATCTGGAAGGGTCAATTGAATTATACAAAAATACCGACACATCCGGTCTGCAGTTCTTTAGCCCGACCGATCCACTCGTCGAGTGTCTGACCACGCTGCCGCTGGTCCTCTACGCGCTGGGCGAAACCGAACTCGCCGAACAGCGCGCCAAGGAATTGCTTGATCAGGCGCGGGCGATCAAGCGCCCCTTCGAGCTAGCGCAGGCCCAGGCGTTCCGCTGGGTCTATGAGACATTCCGGGAAGATCACGAGGCGGCGCTAGCCTGCGCCGAGGAAACCTTGGCCATTTGTGAAGCCAATGGCTATCTCAACTACCGCACCGTGGCCGTGATCAGCAGAGGCGTGTCCATAGGACGGCTTGGCCAGACCGAAGCCGGGCTGGCGCTTTACCAGTCCGGCCTCAAGGAGATGACGCGTATGGGCATCCTTCGCGCCCTCGGGTTGTTCATTGGCGAAGCGGCCGTTGTTCTGCACGCGGTCGGCCGGGACGATGAGGCGTTGGCGGCGATTGACGATGCCATCGAACGGGCGGGAAGAAGTTTCAAGATCGTTTTGCCGCGCCTGCATCTGCGCCGTGCCGACATACTTGCGGCGTTGCCGAACCCCGACAGGGTTGCTGTCAGGAAGGCGCGAGACGCGGCGCTCTCCGAAGCTAAGCGGCAGGGCGCGCTAACCTTTCAGAGAGAAGCCGCGGCGGCGCTTAAACCAGCCTAGCGAGGCGCCTTCACCCGGCCGCGTGGGGCAGGTCCAGGACCACTATCCTCCAGTCGGTATTCTCATCCATCATCATTGCCGCCACCTGACCCGCCAGTCCCAGCACTGCGGCCAGGCTGGCATGATCGGCCTCCGCCAGGGTCGCGATTCGGTCACGAACACTGGCAAGTCCGTCGGCCATGGCGCGCGACCGGCGCTGCAAACGGGCGAACTCGCCCTGATTGTTGATCGACGCGAAGGCGGCGCCGAGGGCGGGCAAGAAAGCTGAGAAGAGCACCAACCACGCGGTCAGCCGTTCCGGCGCGCTGGGGTCGACGAACCGAAACATCCAGTTCGCCGCCACAGCGGCGATGGTCACCGCGAAGAGGATGAGCGACATCCGATGAAGGCGTTGATGAATTGTCTCCATGCGTTCGCAGTTGCGGTGATGAAAGCCGATCTGACCGTGGGGTGAATCGGCCGATCCGAGAAAGGCCAACAGTTCCGCGCACCGGGCCGAGACATAGGCGGCGTCGACCTTGGCGTTGGGCAGGCGAAGTCCGCGGGCGATGGCGCGGATCTGCCAGTTCATCCAGCTTCGCGTGGGATCACCATAGCTAGCGAGGTGGGCCGCCGTACGCGGCGCCGGTCGAGCACCACCGAGCGGCGCCAGAATGCGCAACTCGCGCACCAACTCGGCCATCACCCGATACTCCAGCCATTTCCGATGCCAGGCACGTTGTCGGGCTCTCAGTGGCAGGCCGACCATCAGTATAAGGATTATGGTCTCAAGGATGGCCGTCGCTACCGACGCGCGGCGCCCGAAATGCGCCGCCACTGGCAGAAGCGCGGTGAATACGGCGGCGGCAGCCAACAACGAGGCGTTGATGAAACCGCTGCGGTGCGCGTCGGCGTAGAAGTCGGCCAGCTTGTCCGACCAGGCGTAGTGCGATCGCAAGCGCGCGTTTATCCAGGAAGCAACAGGCGGCTCGGCGATCGCGCCATCATCGATTGTTGGCCATGCTGTGCGGATTTGGCCCACGAATTCCGGCACGCCGAAACCGGGCCAGCGCACCGTGCCGCTATCCATGAAATCCCGGAAAAGCTTCCAACTGAATGAGAAATTCCGACGCGGCCGAATTTCGTTGAGATAGCTCTCAAGTCGGCTCGACTCTTCGCCCGACAGGTTGAGTTCGCCGGCCACCAGGCGGTCGATGGCGCGGTCAAGCTCGCCCGGATCGGCGGTCCCGCAAATCGGCGCCAGCCCTTCCCGAACAAAATCGTCGAACTCGACCACGTCCTCCAGCAAACGGACGCTGAAGGGAGATCGGGTGTCGATCCAGACGGTAGGGGTCTGGTAGGCGAGCGCCTGTCTGAGTGTTTGGAACGTGCCGCCAGTCCCATTGGCTGACCCGCCATCCCAGATGGCGATCATCAGATCGGACTGATCGATCACCACCCGGCCAGCCGCCTCATAGGCCTCGTGAGCCCGATCTCGGCGGCCATCCAGTTCGAAGCGAGTCAAGCCCCCCGACGCTTCGGCCCGCGCCAGAATGCCCGAAAACCGCGCCGGTGAGTCGAGTTCGAAGGCCTCGCTGGCGCTGAAATCACGCGTGAATTCAGCCTCCGCGAACGGCATGACGCAGGTCAGTTGATAGCCTTGGGCCAGGGCCTCTTCGGCGAACATCCGGTCGGCGCCCTCGGCTAGGGGCGAATTGGCGATCAAGGTCGGCCGACCTGGCGCATAGTAGTTCGCCGAGTCGCCCTGTGCGCATCGGCGCACCGCAACGGCGACCGAGGCGAGAATGTCGGCGATATGACCGCGCACCGGCTCGAGGGATTCGGGCGGCAAACGGTCGGGGCGATGGCCGACGACGCCGACCCTGAAGGCCATTGTTGCGCGCGGCGGGTGTTCGCTGGGTTGGAATGGCGTCATCAAGTCCCCGAGTCCGGTCACCATTTAAGCGGCAGGCGCCCCGATGGGGCAAGTCGCCCTTGTCACGGCCCCCAGGCGCGTCTAAGGCCGGCTCGCAAAGCGGAGAGTCTCATGGAGATTCGCGAAGGTCTCGCCTTCGACGATGTTTTGCTCGAACCCGGCCCGTCGGAAATCATGCCGACCCAGGTGGACACCTCCACCAGGCTGACGCGCGAAATTGCCCTCAACATCCCGCTCGTCAGCGCGGCCATGGATACAGTCACCGACAGCCGGCTGGCCATAGCCATGGCTCAGGCTGGCGGCCTGGGCGTCCTGCACCGCAACTTCACCGTCGAGCAGCAGGCCGACCAAGTCCGGGAGGTGAAGCGCTACGAGAGCGGCATGGTCATTGGACCTTTGACCATCAATCCGGAAACCTCGCTGGGCGAAGTGGCCCAAATCAAAAAAGCTCGCCACATCTCCGGTTTCCCGGTGGTCGAAAAGGGCAGTGGCCGGCTGGTCGGCATCTTGACCAACCGCGACATGCGGTTCGAGCGCTCCGAAAAGGTCAGGGCCGCCGATCTGATGACCCGCGAGGGCTTGGTGACGGTGCGCGAAGGCGTCAGCCAGGCCGAAGCGCGCGACCTGCTGCGCAAGCATAAGATCGAGCGCCTGATCGTCGTCGATGATGACTATCGGGCCGTGGGGCTGATCACCGTCAAGGATATGGAGAAGGCCGAGGCTCATCCCTTGGCGGCCAAGGATACCAAGGGCCGCCTGTTGGTCGGCGGCGCCTCGACTGTGGGCGACGCCGGCTTCGAGCGTTCCCTGGCCCTGATCGAGGCGGGCGTGGACGTGGTGGTGATCGACACCGCTCATGGCCACTCGGCGCAGGTCAGCGACGCCGTCCGCCGCCTGGCGCGGGAGAGCAATCGGGTGCAGATCGTCGCCGGCAATGTCGCCACCTATGACGGCGCGCGAGCGCTGATCGACGCCGGCGCCGATGGGGTGAAGGTCGGCATCGGCCCAGGCTCGATCTGCACCACCCGAGTTGTAAGCGGCGTCGGGGTGCCGCAGTTCACCGCCATCGCCGAGGCTGTGCGGGCCGCGGAAGGCTCCAAGGTGCCGGTCATCGCCGACGGCGGCATCCGCTATTCTGGCGACCTCGCCAAGGCGCTCGCCGTCGGGGCCGCCTCCGCGATGATGGGGTCGATGTTCGCCGGCACGGACGAGTCTCCAGGCGAGGTCTTCCTCTACCAGGGGCGCAGCTACAAATCCTATCGCGGCATGGGATCGCTGGGAGCGATGGCCCGCGGCAGCGCCGATCGTTACTTCCAAAAGGAAGTCGAGGATGCCCTCAAGCTGGTGCCGGAGGGAATTGAGGGCCAGACGCCCTACAAGGGACCGATCGGCCCGGTAATTCACCAGCTCGTCGGCGGCCTTCGCGCCGCCATGGGCTATCTCGGAGCCAAGGATATCGGCAGCCTGCAGCAACGGGCCCGGTTCATCCGCATCACCGGGGCCGGGATGCGCGAAAGCCACGTCCATGATGTGATGATCACCCGCGAAGCGCCAAATTACCCCAGCGCCGTCTGATGGCCGATGCGTGACGGCGGGCGCATCGCCGCGGCCCTGGCGGTGCTCGACGATATCGAGCTGAGACACCGGCCGGCTCGCCTTGCCCTCAAGACCTGGGGCGAAGCGGCGCGCTATGCCGGTTCAAAAGATCGGGCCTTTGTCGCCGGGCTGGTCTTAGACGCCCTGCGCCACCGCCGTTCCGCCGCCTGGCGCATGGACGGGCAAGACGCTCGCGCCTCCGCCCTGGGTGTGCTGAGCTGCCTCTGGAACTGGCCTTTCGAGCGGATCGCCGAAGCCTGCGCCGACGCCCATGGACCCGGCCCCCTCACCGATGGCGAAGCGGCTCGATTGAAGGAGCCGGTCGGGCTCGCCACCGCGCCGGTTGCGGTGCGCGGCGACTACCCCGATTGGCTGGCCGACACCCTTGAAAGCATCTACGGCGAGGCCGCCGCGCTGGAAGGTCAGGCCTTGGCCGACCGCGCGCCCATCGATCTTCGCGTAAATACCCTCAAGTGCGACCCGGAGCGGGCTCTTAAGACCCTTGACCCGTTTGGCGCCATTCGTCTGGACGCCCTGCCGACGGCGCTGCGCATTCCAGGTCCAGCGCCCGACCATCGCGCGCCGCCGGTTGAGAGCCTTCCGGAGTTCGCCAAGGGCTGGTTTGAGATCCAGGACCTCGGCAGTCAGATGGCTGCAGATGCGGCCGGCGAAATCGCTCACAAACAGGTGCTGGACTTCTGCGCCGGCGGCGGCGGCAAGACCTTGGCGCTGGCGGCGGCCATGGCCAACACCGGTCAACTCTTCGCCTATGACGCGGACGTCCGCCGACTGGCCGATACTCAGCGGCGGGCCCAGCGGGCCGGGGTGCGAAATCTGCAGGTGCGTTCGCCATTGCGGCCTAACCCGCTCGCCGACCTGAGCGCGCGCATGGACGTGGTCTTTGTCGATGCGCCGTGCACTGGCTCAGGCGTCTGGCGCCGTCATCCAGACGCCAAATGGAGGCTGAAACCAGCCCAGCTCGAGCGTCGCATGGCGGAGCAGGACGCGGTGCTTGGCGCCGCCTCAGAATTCGTGAAGCCAGGGGGAACGCTGATCTATGTAACCTGCTCGCTGTTTCGCGAGGAGAACGAGGATCGCATCGCCGCCTTCCTGGCCGCGCACGGAATTTTTTCGCAGGGCCAGCCGGCGCGCCGTTTGACCCCGCGTGTCGACGGAACGGATGGATTTTTCATCGCCCGGCTCGGCCGTGACCCTGGCGCGATTCTCGGTTAGGGCCCCGTCCATGACCGCCCAGCATCAGAAAGTCCTGATTATCGACTTCGGTAGCCAGGTGACTCAGCTCATTGCCCGGCGCTTGCGCGAGAACGGTGTCTTTTGCGAAATCCATCCCTTTGACCGCGCCGGCGAGATGCTCGAAGCCTTCGCGCCAGCGGCGGTGATCCTTTCGGGAGGACCGGCTACCGCCGGACTCTCCGACAGTCCGGCCGCGCCGCCTCAGGTGTTTGAGCTTGGCGTGCCGGTGCTCGGAATCTGCTATGGCGAGATGACCATGTGCGCCCAGCTCGGCGGTGTGGTCGAGGAGGGCCGCGAACGCGAATTCGGCCGGGCCGACATCTCGGTGAAAGCCGCAAGCCCCTTGTTGGCCGGTCTGGCGGTCCCGGGCGAGCGGTTGCCGGTCTGGATGAGCCACGGCGACAAGATCACCGCCATTCCCCCCGGCTTCACCACGATCGCGGTTTCGGACGGCTCGCCATTTGCGGCGATCGCCGACGAGAGCCGGCGATTTTACGGCGTTCAGTTCCATCCTGAGGTCGTGCACACGCCGGCTGGCGCGGCGCTGCTCAGGAACTTCACCCATCGGATCGCCGGCCTATCGGGCGACTGGACGATGGGCGCCTTCCGCGCTGAATCGGTAGCGCGGATCCGCAACCTTGTGGGCGAGGGCAGGGTGGTTCTTGGCCTGTCCGGCGGCGTCGATTCATCCGTCGCGGCGGTGCTCATCCACGAGGCGATCGGTGAGCAGCTCACCTGTGTTTTCGTCGACACCGGTCTGATGCGCCGCGGCGAGGCGGCCGAGGTGATCGGGCTATTCCGAGACCACTACAACATACCGCTCGTGCATGTGGACGCCGGCGAACAATTTCTCGCCGCGCTGGCCGGGATCGCCGATCCCGAGGCCAAGCGAAAAGCGATCGGCGGACTCTTCGTAGAGGTCTTCGATCGCGAGGCGGATCGCCTGAAGGGCGCGGTGTTTCTAGCCCAGGGCACCCTCTATCCGGACGTCATCGAAAGCGTCTCTCCCTCCGGTGGACCGAGCGCGGTGATCAAAAGCCACCACAATGTTGGCGGCCTGCCGGCGCACATGAAACTGAAGCTGCTCGAGCCGCTGCGCGAGCTCTTCAAGGACGAGGTGCGGGCGTTGGGGGCGGAACTTGGCCTTCCATCCGCCTTTACCGGCCGCCATCCTTTTCCTGGCCCGGGCTTGGCTATTCGCATACCCGGCGAGGTGACGGCCGAGAAGGTCGCGGTGCTGCAGCACGCCGACGCCGTCTGGCTCGATGAGATCCGTCGCGCCGGACTTTATGACTCGATCTGGCAGGCTTTCGCGGTCCTGTTGCCGGTGCGGAGCGTCGGGGTGATGGGCGATGCCCGCACCTATGAGAACGTCCTGGCCCTGCGCGCCGTCACCAGCACCGATGGCATGACTGCCGACGTGTTTGAGTTCCCCTGGGAGGTGCTCACCCGCGCGGCCACCCGCATCGTCAACGAGGTGCGCAGCGTCAACCGGGTTGTCTACGACATCACCAGCAAGCCGCCTGGCACCATCGAGTGGGAATGATTTGCGCCCATCCACCAGCGATCCCGAAGGTATCTTAAAAACG
>DATBOH010000218.1:0-4998 GCA_036553915.1 Caulobacteraceae bacterium
GCCGAACTCCATGGCCTCGCCAATGCGCTCACCGACGTCACCGGTTTCGGGCTGATCGGCCATGCCCTGGAAATGGCCCGGGGCGCCGGTCTCACCGTCGAGATCGAGGCCGCCGCCGTACCGACGATCGCCGGCGTCGAAGCGCTGCTGCGCGCCGGTGTCCGCACCGGCGCCTCCGATCGCAACTGGGCGAGTTGCGCCGAGGCGATCGATGTCATCGGCCAGCTCGAGACCTGGCGTCGCGATCTTTTGACCGACCCGCAAACCAGCGGCGGTCTTCTCATCGCCGCCTCGGATGACAATATCGAGAGGGTCATGGACAGGGCTCGACGCACTGGCTTCACTGAGGCGAGAGTGGTGGGGCGGCTCCGATCAGGGCCGCCGCGCGTTTGCGTGAAGGAGGATTGACGGCGACGGACGCGCCAGCCTAGGTTGGCTGGAAGGGCAGATAAATCCTATAGGTTCAGATGGATTTTATTCATCACATCTCGCCGCTCTACGCCCTGTCCGGCCTCCTGGTCGGGCTGCTGGTGGGATTCACCGGCGTCGGCGGCGGCTCGTTGATGACGCCGCTGCTGGTTCTCGTCTTTCACATTCACCCGGCCACCGCGGTGGGCACCGATCTTCTCTATGCCGGGGTGACCAAGTCGGCGGGGACGGCGGTGCATGGCCTGCGCCGGACCATCGACTGGGGCATCGTCGGGCGGCTGGCGGCCGGCAGCGTGCCAGCCTCGGCCGTCACCTTGCTGACCATGGCCCACTTCCACGCCAAGGCCGACGGCCCGCACGGGGTGATCACCACCGTGCTTGGGGTCGCCCTGATCCTGACCGCCATTTCAATCCTGCTCCGGCGCCTGATCCTGAAGTATTTCGCCAAGGCGGTCGGAGACCTCGCGCCGCGACGCCGGACGCTGTTCACGATCCTCCTCGGCCTGGTCCTGGGCGTGCTGGTGTCGGTGTCCTCGGTGGGGGCCGGGGCGATCGGCGTGACCGTGCTCTTGGTGCTCTATCCCAAGATGCCGGCCGCGCGGCTGGTCGGCTCCGACATCGCTCACGCCGTGCCGCTGACCCTGCTGGCCGGGTTCGGACACTGGATGATGGGGACGGTGGACCTCAGCCTGCTGGCCTCGCTCGTATGCGGCTCGATTCCAGGCATCATTGTCGGCAGCCTGATCGCCTCGCGCACCCCAGATGGGGTGCTGCGACCGCTGCTGGCCTCGACTCTGGCGATCGTCGGCGGCCGGATGTTCTTTTGATGTATATTTAGGGGCGGAGCCTTTCGATGCTGGCTCCGCGCAATGTCGTCCTGGTGCTTCTCGACAGCCTCAACCGGCACATGCTCGGCTGCTACGGCGGGACCGAGTTCGCCACCCCCAATATCGACGCCCTGGCGGCCCGCTCGGTGCGCTTCGAGAACCACTACGTCGGCTCGCTGCCCTGCATGCCAGCCCGCCACGACATCCTCTGCGGAGCCTGGGATTTCCTCTGGAAGCCGTGGGGCTCGGTGGAGATCTGGGAAGATGCGATCACCGCGCGCCTTACGGCCGCCGGCGTCGTCTCGCAGCTGATCACCGACCATCCGCATCTGTTCGAGCGCGGCGGCGAAAACTATCACGTCGATTTCACCGCCTGGGACTATCAGCGCGGCCACGAGGGCGACGCCTGGAAGACCCGGCCCGATCCCTCCTGGGCCGGCGCGCCGTCGTTCGGCCGCGGGACCATGCCCTATGATCGCTCGCGCGGACATTTTCGCGGTGAGGCCGACTTTCCCGGCCCGCGCACCCTGGCCGCGGCGGCCCGGTGGCTGGCGGACAACGCCGGCGCCCACCAACGCTTTTTCCTGATGGTCGACGAGTTCGATCCGCACGAACCCTTCGACACCCCCGAGCCGTGGGCCAGCCGCTACGACCCCGACTGGACCGGCGCGCACCTGATCTGGCCGCCCTATGTGGTCGGCGGCCAAGCCAAGGGGGTGCTCAGCGAACGCCAGGGGCGGCAGGTCCGGGCCAGCTATGGGGCCAAGCTGACGATGATCGACGCCTGGCTGGGACGGGTGCTGGAGGCGATCGACGCCAAGGGCCTATGGGACGACACCCTGGTCATCCTGACCACCGACCATGGCCACTATCTCGGCGAGAAGGACATCTGGGGCAAGCCGGCGGCCCCGCTCTACCAGACCATCGCCCACATCCCGCTGCTGATCGCCGGGGCCGGGCTGGCGGCGGGAAAGTGCGCGGCCCTGACCACCAGCGTCGATCTGTTCGCCACCCTGGCCGAGCTCTTCGACCTGCCGCCAGCCCGGCAGGCCACGCACGGGGTGTCGCTGAAGCCGCTGCTGACCGGCGCGGCGGCCGAGGTCCGCGACCATGTTCTGGCCGGGGTCTGGGGACGCGAGGTGCATCTGATCGAGACGAGCTCGAAGTTCGTGCGCGCTCCGGTCGGCCCCAATGCGCCGCTGGCGGCCTATTCGAACCGCTGGTCGACCATGCCGACGCACCGCCTGCCGCTGGAGCGCGAGATGCCATTTCCGGATGCCAGGGCGCGGCTTGAGCGCATGCCCGGCAGCCCGGTCCCGGTGCTGCGGCAGATCTGGGAGGCCGGCGATGCGGTTCCCTATTGGGCCGGCCGGCGCTTCGATGGCGACAAGTGGTTCGACCTCTCGGCCGACCCGGACGAGACGACCAGCCTGGTCCCCAGCCAAGGCGCGGCCGAGGCGGCCGGCCGGCTGGCGGCGGCCTTGCGCGCCGTCGCCGCGCCCGAGGTTCAGTTCCAACGCCTCGGGCTTTAGGCCGGCCGGGTCTGGACCAGGAAGCGCGCCGCGAGCGCCGCCGCCGCCGCCCCCAGACCGACGGCGAAGCCGATCCAAATGCCCAGGCCCTGCATCTTCCACGCCAAGGCCAGGATCAGGCACACCGGCGCGCCGACCAGCCAATAGGCGCCGCCGGCGATGAACATCGGCACGCGGGCGTCCTTCAAGCCCCGCAGCGCCTGGGCGGCCACCACCTGCAAGGCGTCGAAGACCTGGAAGGCCGCCGCCACCTTCAGGAACACCGCCGCCATGGCGATGACCTGCAGGTCGGCCATGGCTCGGCCGCCGACGTACAATGACGCGATCGGGCCTCCGGCCAGGACCATGGCCAGTCCGCACAGGCTGATGAAGGCGACGCCGATCAGCATCGCTGTCAGCCCCGCCCGCCGCGCCCCGTCCTGGTCACCGGCCCCGATGGCCAGCCCGACCCGCACCGTCGAGGCCATGCCCAAGCCGAGCGGCACCATGAAGGTCACCGAAGCGACATTCAGGGCGATCTGGTGCGCCGCCAGCGGCACGACCCCGAACGATCCCATGACCAGGGTCATGACATTGAACAGCATGGCCTCGAACATCATGGTCATGGCCATCGGCAGGCCGAGGCGGAAAACCTCACGCAGGTGAGCGAACGCCGGGCGCCAGAGCCGCCTGAATACGCGGTAGGCGGCCAGGGACCGATCCAGCCGAACCATGGCTGTCATGGCCGCAAAGGCGACGACCGACGAACTGGCGGTCGCCAGACCCGAGCCCAGAATTCCCAGACGCGGGAATCCGAAATGGCCGAAGATCAGGCTGTAGCCGGCCAGGGCGTTGAAACCGATCATGCCGGCCATCACCCACATCTGCGCATGCGGCTTGCCGACCGCCGTGGCGAAGCTGCCGAGGGCCCGGAACCCGAGCGTGAACGGCAGGCCGAGCTCGACGGCGCGGACGAACACGCCGGCGCCCTCGGCCAGCACCGGATCCTGGCCGAGGGCCAAGAGAATGGCGCGGGTGTTCCACAGCAGCACCAGCATCGGCGCACAGACGATCAGCACCGACCACAGGCCCATGCGCGTCGCCCGGCGGACCGCGGCGCGGTCGTTGGGCGCCAGGCCGAGGCTCTGGGCGATGATCGGCGCGACCGCGAAGGCCGGGCCGCCGCCGACGATCCAGGCGAAGAAATACACCGTATTGCCGATCGCCGCCGCGGCCAGAGCCTGGCGGCTGAAACGGCCGAGCAGCACGATGTCGGTGGTCATGACCGCCATCTGGGCCAATTGGGTGACGACCAGCGGGCCGGCCAGCACCGCCAGGGCGCGCGCCTCGTCGGTCCAGGCGCGCAGCCATGTCCGGTCCGCGAAGACCGGCGCCAGGGGCGATTTTTGAACGATCTCGGTCACGACGATCAGGCTTTCGGGCAGGTCCCGGGCCTCTGAACGCATCGCGAGCGGCGGATATAAAAAACCCCTCGGGAGCGCTCTGAGGCTCGGGAGGGGTGGGTGGCGACAGGTTTCCGTTAAAGGCGGATTCCTATGCGGGGACCTCCTCGCGAGCGGCGCACAGGCCGCCGGCGGGCGGCGACAGGCGCGGACATGGGTTGGGGGTGAAAGTCATCAAGGCGTCTCGGTCAGATTTCGAGCCCACGGCTACCGAGGGCGCCGGTTCAAGTCAACGGCCCCGTGCCGCCGGAACCGCCAATGCGGCGAAATCGCAACGCCCTGTCGCTTCCCGGCCACAGGCTTTGCCAGCCGGGGTTGGCGCGTCTATCTTCCGCCCGGCTTGAACGGAGGCGTGCATGGAAACCGTCCTGGTCACTGGCGGCTCGGGCTATATCGGGAGCTGGTGCGCCATCGAACTGCTGCGGCGCGGCTACAGCGTGCGTACGACGGTGCGCAATCTGGCCAGCGAACCCAAGGCGCGGGCGGCCATCGAAGCGCTGTCCGGACGCGGCGAGGCGCTGAGCTTCCACGCCGCCAACCTGACCGCCGACGCGGGCTGGGACGAAGCCGCCGCCGGATGCGATTTTGTGCTGCATGTCGCCTCGCCGCTCGGCGTCGCCGAACCCAAGGACGCCGACGAGCTTATCGTTCCGGCCCGGGATGGCGCTCTCAGGGCGTTGCGGGCGGCGATCGGGGCGGGGGTCAAGCGGGTGGTGATGACCTCATCGGTGGCGGCCACGAGCCGCGGCCATGACGCCCCCGATGGCG
>DATBOH010000235.1:0-9968 GCA_036553915.1 Caulobacteraceae bacterium
GCCGAGACGCGCTCGGCCGCGCCAAGCCACAACACCGGGACCCGCGCCGGATTGGGCACGGGATTGCCATCCAGCGCCACGACCTGGAAGCTGTGGCCCGGGAGGGCCAGGCCGCGGATTTCGCCGGCGCTGCCGTTGAGCACGTGGAACAGCACGCGCTCGCCCGTCTTCACCTGGATTGGCGCGCCGTGGCCAAGCGTGCGGCCATTGACGGTGAAGTGCTTGTAGCCGACTTCGTAGCCCTTCGGCCGGCCGCGCTTCAGGGAGCCGTTCATAGCGCTCTCCCCGGCAGCCTTGAGTACCGGATCGTCGTCTCCGGCAAGGAAGTCCCTGGCCATGTCGCCGCCCCGGCTGAGGCTGGGCGCGAACTCCTTGAGGACGAGGAAAACCTCGCGATCGTAGCGGCCGGGCTCGCGCCGTGGGTCGATGTACACAGGGCCTACCTGACCGCTGTATTGTCCAGCCGTGAGGTCCGATCCGGCCCTCACGTGGGTATGGTAGAAACGATAGCCCGACGGTCCCGGGACGAACGCGATCCGCCTTGAGCCATGCGCGGGGACATAGGGCGTGCCCTCCTCCCGCGCGCCGTCGACATCGACCGGGACCTTCTGGCCATGCCAGTGCAACTGCTCCGGCCGACCGGTATCATTGTGGATGTCCACGATCGCGCGACGGCCTTCCCGCAGCCGGATCAAGGGACCTGGGAATTGGCCGTTGTACGTCGTCGTCAGGATCTCCACGCCGGGCGCGAGTTCGACCTTCGTGTCGGCGATGCGGATGACGTAGTCGGCGCGCGTGGCGGCCCGCTCGGCCGGGGCTGTCGAGCGCGGCGAGCAGGCGCCGATGGGAGCAAAGCCCCCGAGTGTAGCGGCGCCGCCCATTTGCAGCAGGCGCCTGCGGTCAAAGGTCATGTCACACCTCTTGGGTCCGGCGCGCTCAGCCGATGGAGGCCGGGCTAGACGATCACCGATACCATGGCGGATGCGCTGCCATGGGCCTCCTCCCGCCTTAAGGGGTGGTGGCCGCCTTGACCTCGAGCTTCCAGGCCCGCCCCGGTTGGAAGTAGCGCTTGGCCGCCGCCTGCACCTCGGCCGCCGTCACCTTGGTATAGTCAGGGATGGTGGTGCGAATGATATCGAGCCGGCGCGGATCGGCGACCGAACCGGCCAGACGGATCAGCCAATATTCATTGGTCAGCATCGATTTCTGCAAGGTGGCCAGGCGCGGGTTTCGGGCCCGCTCAAGCTCATCGGCGCTCACGCCCTTGTCGCGCAGGCTGGCGGTGATCGCCTCCACGTCGGCGAGGAAGCCGGCGGCCTTCTGCGGCGGCATTTCCACGGCCGCCAGCGCCATGCCGTAGTGAGGGAAGGTCTCCGAGAGCGAGACCTGCACCTCCGGACTGTAGGTCGCGCCTTCAGCCAGGCGGACCTTGTCGAGCACACGGCCCTGAAGAACTTCGCCGGCCAGCATGGCGGCGCGCGAGGCGCGGGTGCTTTCGTAAAAGTCGGTGACCGGCCAGGCGACGATAGTCATGGCCTGATCGGCGCGGCCGCCATCGGTGAGGATGAGCGGCGCCGACGTCGCGGCCGGGAACGCCGTCTTGTCGCCGCCGGCGGGAATGGGCGTGCTGGCCGGCCGGGGCGGCAGAGCCCCGAGCGTGGCGGCGGTCTCGGCGATGGCCTCTGCGACCGTCACGTCTCCGACGATGGTGATCTCGATCGGGGCGCCAGCCAGTTCCGGTGCGAGCAGCGCCTTGAGGTCATCCGGCCCGGCGGCGTGAAGCTCGGCGGCGGTCGGGATCGCCCAGCGTGGATCGCCCCCATGCAACAGGGTCTCGGCGTCGCGACGCACGACCCCTTCCGGAGTCGCGGCAAGCTGGGGCAGCGCCTGGAGATAACTCTGCCGCAGGCGTTCGAAAGCGGCCGGCCGGAAGCCAGGATGGGCGACATAGGCGGCCAGGACCTGCATCTGGGTGGCCAGATCCTTCGGTCGCGTCGCGCCCTGAATCTGGAAGGCGGCGTCGCCGAGGCTCAACTGGGCGGCGAAGATGCGCCCGGCCAAGGCTCGCTGGCTGTCCTCCAGGGAGATGCCGGCGAATCCGCCGTCGATGAGCGCCGGGACGGCCCAGCCGAGGCTCGGCCCTTGGCGAGGCAGATCCTCGCGGCCGTGACCGATATCGACGTCGACCAGGACCTGATCCTTGCGGAAATCGGTCGGCTTGACCGTCAAGGTGACGCCATTGGCGAACCGAACCACCGTGGCCCCAAGGTCGTCGATGAGATGGCGCGAAACGACCGCGCCGGGCTTACCGAAGTCGGCATAGGGCCAAACGGCCGCCGTCGCCGCCGCCGGGGCGATGACGGGCACGGCGCTCGAGGCCGCGAAGGCCTCGGCCACGGCCTTTTCGCCGCCGTCAATCGGGGTTGGGCTTTCGACTTCGACCAGCGGCCCGGCGCCGGCGAAAATCCGCCTCGCGGCGGCGCTGACCTCTTCGGGCGAGATCGCCTTCACCGCCTCGTCGAACAGGGCCAGATTTTCGGTCGGGCTGCTAAACACCTGGTCGGAGTCGACCGCCTCGACCAGCGCCGTGGCGAGATCGCGGGTCGGGCGCGTGCCGGCCCCGGTTTCAGCGTTCACGAGGGCGGCGCGCGACTGGGCCACTTCCTGGGCGATCTCGGGGGCGCTGACGCCGAATTCAACCAGTCGGCGGACCTCCTGATCGGCGGAGGCCAGGGCCGGCTTCCATGAGCCAGCCGCCGACGAGGCCTCGATGACCGCCACCTTGTCGGAATGCAGCAGGTTCTCGAATCCAGCCTCGGCGGCCAGGAAGGGCGGATTGGACCCCAAGGCGAGCCGTCCCAATCGGCGATTGAGGACGGCCAGGGCCAGCGCCTCGATCGTGTCGCGGCGGCGCTTGGCGCGGGTGTCCGGGGCGTCGTCGTAGGGCCGCGCCCAGGCAATCGTGGTCAGGGTCTGCGCCCCAGGCAGATCGACGACGCGGACCGTGAGGCCGCGTTTGGCGACCTGGCCGAGATCGGGGTCACGGGTTTCCGGGCCGATTGGGGTCCAGCCTCCGAAGTGGGCGCGGATCTGGCTCTCCACGGCGGCCGGATCGAAATCGCCGACGACAATCAGGGTGGCCCGGTCGGGCCGGTAGTTGGCCTCATAGAATTGGCGGATCAGGCTGGCCGGCGCGGTCTTGATGACCTCGACCTTGCCGATGGGAAAACGGTCGACGATGCGCTGGCCCTCGGCCAGCAGGCCGATCTGAGCCTTGGCGGCGCGATAAGCCGGCGTATCGCGCAGGCGCTCCTCCGAGAGCACTATGCCGCGCTCGGCGTCCAGGGCCTTGGGGTCGATGAGAAGCTCGCTAGCGGTTTCGCGGAACAGCATCAGGCCGGTGTCGATCATCGCTGGATCGCTCTTGGGCAGATCGAGCTGATAGACCGTCTGGGTCCATTCGGTCTCGGCGTTGGTGTCGGGGCCAAAGGCGAGGCCATCGCGCTCGAGGATCTTGATCATCTGGCCGCGCGGGACGTGCTTCGAGCCCTCGAACGCCATGTGCTCGAGGACGTGCGCCAGGCCTTGCTGAGCCTCGCTTTCCTCAAGCGAGCCCGAGCCGATGCGCAGCCGGATCGAGGTCTGGCCGGCCGGCGTGGCGTTGCGCATCACCGCATAGCGCATGCCGTTGGGCAGGACGCCGAATCGGATCGCCGGATCGGCGGGGACATCGCTGCCGGCCTGCGGCCACGCCTCCGGTCGGACTGGCGCGGCGCTCGACACCGCCGGAGAGGCCAGCAGGGTGGCGGTCAGGAGGGCGGCGAGGATCGAGGGGCGCATGAACTCTCCAGCAGGATTTTAGCGGCCTGATGAAGGGGCAGGCTTGAGGCCTGTTAAAGGCTGGCCTTCGGCGACACAATCTGAGCCGCAGGAAACTCAGCGAGGGCGCGCTCGGCCGTCAGGCGGGCCGGCCGCCCGGGCGCCAGCGCGGTCCCGGCCGCCTCGATACAATCGACATGGAAAACCTCCCCGGATGGCCCCTCGCATACGGCCTGCAACCGGCCCCGGCGGGCTCCCAGGCTGAGGACCGTTACGACGAGGCCAGGGCCGGCGTCGCCCGCGGTCAGCCTGGCGTCGCTCGGCCGGAACAGGCCTATCGCCTGCCCCCTCCGACCGCCGTCCCCGATCGCCTGGGCTGAAAATCCGGCGAACTCTAGCCGGTCTCCGTGAGCTATGCAGGCGGCGCGATTGACCGCGCCCAGAAAGGCAAACACGAATGGGCTCGCCGGGGCCGCTTCCAGCCGGGCCGGCGTGTCGACCTGAACGATGACCCCAGCCGCCATCACCGCAACCCGATCGGCCAGCGCCAGGGCCTCGTCCTGGTCGTGAGTGACGAGGATCGTGGTCAGGCCGCGGGCCTTGTGCAGCCGGCGAAGTTCGCCCCGCAACTCAGCGCGCACCGGCGTATCGAGGGCCCCAAACGGTTCGTCGAGCAGCAACACTTCCGGTTCCGGGGCCAGGGCGCGGGCGATCGCCACCCGCTGCGCTTCGCCGCCGGAAAGCTGGGCTGGCCGGCGCCGTGAAAGCCCGCCGATGCGGAGCTGCCCCAGCAAGGCGTCCGTACGGGAAGCGATCTCATGGCGCGGCGGGCGCGCGCGGCGGGAACGCACCTGCAAGCCGAAAGCGATATTCTCCGCGGCGGTCAGTAGCGGAAACAGGGCGTAGTTCTGAAACACGAAACCGACCCGTCGTCGCGCCGGCGGCAAGGCCAGAAAATCGACGCCATTCCGATGGACGCGCCCGGCGTCGGCGCGCTCAAGCCCGGCCAGCACGCGCAACAGGGTTGTCTTGCCGGCCCCGGACGGGCCGAGAAGCGCGATGAATTCGCCCGACGCGATCGTCAGATCGACGCCGCGCAGCACCGGGGTGCGGCCGAAATGCTTGCACAGCCCTTCAATGCCGATCGCCACCCCGGCCCTCTAGCCGGTCATGTGGGGCGTTGGAAGCGGCCCTATTGCGCGCCGGGACTCGCGGTATTCGAGCCTGTGTCGTTCATGGCGGCGGTATTGTCGGCGGCCATGCTGTTGTCGGCTGATGGAGCCACGGCCATGGCGGCGTTCTGGTCGGTGGCGGGGGCTGTCTTGTGGCAGGCGGTCGCCCCCAGGCCGAGACCGATGCAGGCCAGGACCAGAAGTTTGCGGGCCGGGATCATGACGAAATTCCTTTGAGCTGTTCAGGCTCGGTCGAAAACGAACGGTTCGGGGCCTGTGTTCCCGAAAAATTGATCGGAGTCGGCGAGCAGGCCGACAACCTCATGCAAGTCGGCGCAGATCGCCGCGGTCAGCGACCGCATCTCCTCGGTGACCGGCAACAGGTCCGGCACCATGACCGTCATCATCCCGGCGGCGACGGCGGCTCGCACGCCGTTGTGCGAATCCTCCAGCGCCAGGCAGTCGAGCGGCGCGACCGACAGGCGCGCGGCGGCGGTCAGAAACGGCTCGGGGTGCGGCTTGCCTCTGGCGCATTCGCCGCCGGCGACGATGGCGTCGAAGCGATCCAGCAATCCAGTCGGCCGCAAATGCTCCTCGACCGTTTCCCGGCGCGATGAGGTGGCGATGGCGCGGGGAAGGCCCAGGCGATCCAGGCGATCGAGCAGCTCGGTGACCCCGGCCTTGATCGGCGCCCCCGACGCCAGCTTCGCCGCCGCACGCGCGCGAACCTCATGCATCCAGGCGTCGTAGCCGAGCCGCTCTCCGAAGTACGCCTCGGCGACCGCGCGGCTGGCGTCATTGGGAAGCCCGACCATGCGCAGGAACACCGCCAGCGGCAGATCGGCGCCCAGCGCCTCCGCCGCCTCGCCCATCGCATCGCGATAGATCGCCTCGGTATCCAGGATCAGGCCGTCCATGTCGAAGACGACCGCCCGAGCCGGCCGGGGGAGAGTCACGCGAAGGCCTCCTGGCCGATGCCTTGGAAATACAGCGCCGCTGTCAGGTCGCCGTTGTCGATCCGAGCGTCGGCGCGCGCCGCCACCAGCGGTTTGGCGCGATAGGCGATGCCGAGCCCGGCCGCCTCGATCATCGCCAGGTCGTTGGCTCCATCGCCGATCGCCACCACGTCCGCGGGCTGCAGCCCCAACGCCGCGGCTTCATCGCGCAAGGCCGCCAGCTTGGCCTCGCGTCCGAGGATCGGCTGGGCCACGGCCCCGGTCAGGCGGGCGCCATCGTCGATCAGGCGGTTGGCGTGGTGGGCGACGAAACCGGCCGCCCGCGCCACACGGCCGGTGAAGAAATCGAAGCCGCCGGAAACCAGCACGCAGCGGGCCCCGTGCGCGGTCATGGTGCGCACCAGCCTCGCGGCCCCGGGATTGAGCCGCACCCGCTCGTCGAAGGCGCGCTGCAGCACGGCAAGGTCGAGGCCGGCCAACAGCGCCACCCGCTCGGCCAGCGCGGATTCGAATGGGATTTCGCCAGCCATGGCCTTGGCCGTGACCTCGGCCACCTGAGCCTTGCAGCCGGCGAAATCGGCCAGCTCATCGAGGCACTCGCAGCCGATGATGGTCGAATCCATGTCGGCGACCAGCAGGCGCTTACGCCGACCGTCGGCCGGTTGGACGCAATAGTCGATGGGCAGCATCGCCAGAGCTCGGTCGGCCGAGGCGCGCAGGGCGGCCAGCTCGGCTCCCTCGACGAACAGATCCGCCGCCCCCTCGCCAAGCACCTCCAGGCCATCGGCCGGCCGACCGGCCTGGGCCAGCGCCTCGAGCGCGGCGGGCAAGGCTTTTTCCAGACCGCTCAGATCGGCGGCTACCAGAGTGAGCACCAGGCGCATGCCGCGCCTGTGGCTTATCCTTAGTCCGGCGGCAAGTCAGCGGGTCGCCACCTCCAGCGTTTGCAGCCCACGGAAGAACGGCAGAGTCCGCCATTGCGGCGCCGCCTCCGGATCGGCCAGGCGCAGATCGGGGAAGCGCTCGAACAGGCGCTGCAACGCCACCTGCGCTTCCAGCCGAGCCAGGGGGGCGCCGATGCAGATGTGGGCCCCGCCGCCGAACGCCACGTGCGGGCTCTTCTTGCGCGTGATGTTGAAGCGATCGGGTTCCGGGAAAGTCTCCGGATCGCGGTTGGCGCCGCGAAGCGAGAGGAACATCGACTGGGTGTCATGCACCGGGCAGCCGTGCACCTCCATGTCACGAGAGGCGATGCGGCCGGTGATGTCGACCGGCGGTTCGAAACGCAGGATCTCCTCCACGGCGGCGCCGATCAGCGCCGGGTCATCCCTGAGTTTGGCCAGCTCCGAAGGGTTGAGCAGAAATTGGCGCACGCCATTGCCGATCAGGTCGGTGGTGGTGAGGTTACCGGCCACCAGCAGGGCGATGAGGTTGGTGGCGACGTCGGCATCGGTGAGATCGGCGCCCTCCGCCTGCAACCCGACCATGTCGGACACCAGATCGTCTTCCGGTTTCAGCCGGCGGGCCGACATCATCCCGATCATGAAGGCGCCCAGGGCGTCCGCCGCGCGGACCATGTGCGCGGTCTGCTCGGGGGTGCGCAGCGGGTTGAGGCTTTGAATCAATCCCTCGGACCAGTCGCGGAACTCCACGAGGCGGGTGGTGTCGACGCCAAGGATCCGAGCAATGACGTCGATCGGGATGGGAAGAGAAATCTCGGCCATCAAATCGAAGCTGTTGCGCCCATCAACCCGGTCGAGGCTCTCAGCGACGACGTCCTCGACCAACGGACGGCATTTGGCGACGCGCTTGTAGAGCGCCTGGGCGAAGGGCGTGCGGATCCGGGCGTGGTCTGGATCGTCCATCAGCAGGATCGAACCGGGTCCGTCCCGCGGAGGCATGCCGTCGACTTCCTGTTCGAGGATGCGTTTGGTCAGCACCGCCGCCGGTTCGGCCCGGTTTGGATCGCGCCACAGGGTGAGATCGGTGAGGATGGCGCGCACATCTTCGTAGCGCGTGAGAAAGAACACGCCGGCCAGGTCGTCGCGCATCACCGGATGGTTGACCCTGAGCTCGGCCAGCATGGCGTAGGGATCGTCCCGAAATTCGGGATTGAGGGGCGTGAGCTCAAGCACCCGGCGCGGCGCAGTTTCGGCCATGAAAGGTCTCCTCCCGCGCTGTATCTTAACAGCGTAAGGATTGACCTCTAGCAAAACCGTGGGGGAGCGGCAACTAAACTCGACTGACCATGGCGGCCCAAATCGTCGCAGCCATCAGAATGGCGAACAGGCCGGCGGAGCCCAAGGTGAAACAGGCGTTGGCGAACCGGGTCGTGGGAAGATGCATGGGAGGCTCCAAGAGGTGTGCGGGGCCCATTCAAGTGCGGAAGCCTTTTCGCGGCGTTAATAACCACGGGGTTTGCCAAGGCTCGGCGCCGGCCATAAGGCGTTGGTCACCAAGGAGGATGCGCATGAAGATCGCCGATTTCGCCCTCTTCGCAGGCCTCGCCGCCTCGGCGGCCGGCGCGGCCGTGCTCACCGGACCGGCGGCCTGGGGCGATTGGACCACCGATGCGCCGGGCGTCATCCGCCACATCACCGCAGACAGCCTGCCGGCGCTCGGAACCAGCAAGGTCGGCTTTGCGCCGCCGGCGGTGGTGGCGCGGCCGGCGAAAGCCCGACTGGCCGTTCCCCCGGGGTTCACCGTGGCCGCCTTCGCCGAGATGGACGCCCCCCGGCAGCTCCGCACCGCGCCGAACGGCGATGTCTTCGTCTCCGAGACCGATGCCGGGCGGGTCAAGATTCTGCGGACCGTCGACGGGGCGGCCAAGCCGGCCTCGATCTCCACCTATGCCCAGGGCCTCGACCGGCCGTTCGGCCTGGCCTTCTGGCCGCCGGGGCCGAAGCCGCAATGGGTCTATGTGGCCAACGCCAATTCCGTGGTTCGCTTCCCCTATCGCGACGGCGATCTGAAGGCCCGCGGCGCGCCCCAGACGATCGTTGCGCGCCTGGCCTTGAACACCAAGGATCACTCGACCCGCGACATCGCCTTCTCGGCCGATGGCAAGGACATGTTCATTTCCGTCGGCTCGGGCTCGAACGACGCCGAAAGCATGCCCAAAAAGTCACTCGCCGAGGCCAAGGCCTGGGACTCCACCCATGGCCTGGGCGCGGCCTGGGGAGAGGAAACCGACCGCGCCGACGTCCTAGTCATGGATCCCATGGGCCAGCGCCGCAGCGTCTTCGCCGCCGGGATCCGCAATTGCGTCGGTCTGACCCGCCAGCCGGGAACCGACACCCTGTGGTGCGCCGTCAACGAGCGCGATCTCCTGGGCGACGACCTGCCTCCGGACTATGTCACCCGGGTCAAGCCTCACGGCTTCTACGGCTGGCCGTGGTATTATCTGGGCGATCACCAGGACCCCCGCCACAAGGGCGAGCGGCCGGACCTGGCCGGCGCGGTCACCCTGCCGGACGTGCTCATCCAATCGCACTCCGCCGCCCTCGGCATGGTGTTCTATGAGGCGCGCGGCGGAGCGGCGGCCTTTCCCGCCGACTATCGGGGCGATGCGTTCGTCGGATTGCATGGTTCATGGAACCGGTCACGGCGCACCGGCTATAAGGTCGTCCGTATTCTGATGAAAAATGGCGCGCCCACGGGAGCCTATGAGGATTTCCTGACCGGATTCGTCGTCAACGCGGCCGCGGTCTGGGGGCGGCCGGTCGGCGTGGCCGTGGCCCACGATGGGGCTTTGCTGGTCACCGACGATGGCGGCGGCCTGGTGTGGCGCGTGGCCCACCAAAAGGGCGCCCGGTGAGGATAGCGGTCTTGGCGGTTCTGGTGGGCGCGGCGGTCGCGCCGGCCTGCGCCCAGGACGTCACGCGCGGACAGGCGGCGTTCGAGGACCGGTGCACGATGTGTCACGCACCGACCGGCGGCCAGGGACCGAAGCTCGCCGGGGTGGTCGGACGCAAGGCGGGCGTGCTGGCGGGGTTCGCCTATTCGGCCGCATTGAAGGCCT
>DATBOH010000123.1:0-6913 GCA_036553915.1 Caulobacteraceae bacterium
CCGGGCCATCCGCCACAGGCTGGAGACCGTGTTCAATGGCGCCTGGCGAGACCAACCTCGAAGCGGTGCTCCAGGCGGTCGATGAAGCGGCGCGCGAGGCCGGCCGCGATCCTGCAGCGGTCAGCCTGACGGCGGTATGCAAGCAGCAGCCGTGGCCGAAGGTCGCCGCCGCTCTGGCCAAGGGCCAGCGCATTTTCGGCGAAAACCGGGTGCAGGAAGCCCAGGCGCGTTGGCGAGAACGGCCGAGCGGGGTCGAGCTGCGTCTGATCGGACCCTTGCAGACCAATAAGGTTCGCCAGGCCATGGGCCTCTTCGACGCGCTGGAAACTCTCGACCGCCCGCGCCTCGCCGAAGCCATCGCCAGGGAGGCGGCGGCGACCGGTGGCTGTCCCAGCCTGCTGGTGCAGGTGAACACCGGCGAAGAACCCCAGAAGGCCGGCGTCCTGCCGACTGGAGCCGATGCCTTCGTCGCCGCCTGCCGGATCGAGTTCGGCCTGCCGATCGATGGCCTGATGTGCATTCCTCCGGCCGACGAGCCGCCCGCCCCGCATTTCGCCTTGCTGAGGGAAATTGCGAAGCGCAACGGGCTGGCCGAACTCTCGATGGGCATGAGCGCCGACTTCCGCCTCGCCGTGCGGTTTGGAGCCACGCGCGTTCGCCTTGGCTCGGCGATTTTCGGGCTGAGACCGGGTCACGCCTGACGGCGTCGCGCAGCGGCATCGACTCTCAGGCTATCGCCCGGGCGCGCCAGCTCGAGAACATGCAGGAGATCGGCGGCGCCCAGCGCAACGCATCCTTGGGTCGGGCCGAAATCCGGGCGCGCCAGATGCAGGAAGATCGCCGATCCGGCCCCGGCCACCACCGGGTCGTCGTTGTATCCCAGCACCACCAGCAGATCGTAGAGGCGATCGTCGCGCCAAAGGGCCTCGGCGCTGGCCCCATAGGGCAGCCGGACTGGGCGGTTGTAGGCCAGGTCGCCTGGGGCGTCGCACCAGCCGTCGTCTGGCTCCAGGCGCCGCATTGGCAACCGCGTCCTTGGCGGTTCGGCGCGATCTTCTCGCCAGAGCAGGCGTCTCAACGCCCACAGGCCGGCCGGGGTCGCCCCATCGCCCTCGCGCTTGGCCCCGCCTGGGACCACGCCGGCGGTCCCGAACGCACAGCGCATCAGCCGGACCGGTGATTGCAGCCATCCGTCGGCATAGGCGGTGAAGATCATCGGCGGCCGTGTTTAGCGTGGCGCGGGAACGTCAAAGCGTGCATGGTCCCGCGAATGCCCAGACGCAAGACTATCCTCATCGTCGACGACGACGCCGATTTGCGTGAGGCCCTCTCCGAACAGCTCGAATTACATCAAGAATTTGCTCCGGCGACGGCGTCGACCGCAGCCGACGGCATCGAGGCCGCGAGGGGCGGCCGTCCCGACCTGATCCTGCTTGATGTCGATCTGCCGGACATGAACGGCCGCGAAGCCCTGCGCCTGATGCGGAGCGCCGGAGTCCATGTGCCGGTGATCATGCTGACCGCCGCCGCCGGTGAGGCGGACACCATCCTGGGGCTCGATTCCGGGGCCGGGGACTACGTCACCAAGCCTTTCAAGTTCAACGTTCTTCTGGCGCGTATCCGGGCGCAGCTGCGCAATCATGAAGCGTCGGAGGACGCGGTCTTCAGGATCGGTCCCTATGAGTTTCAGCCGGCCGCCAAGCTTCTGGTGGACGACCGGGGCCGCAAGCTGCGCCTGACCGAGAAGGAAGCCAACATCCTGAAATACCTCTACCGCGCCGGGGCCAAGGCGGTGTCCCGCGAAGAACTGCTGGCCGAGGTCTGGGGCTACAACGCCGCGGTCACCACCCACACCTTGGAAACCCATGTCTATCGCCTGCGCCAAAAGATCGAGCCCGACCCGGCGACGGCGCACCTTTTGATCACCGAGGCCGGGGGCTACCGCCTTTCGCCTTGAGATCGAGGCGAGGCGGGCTTGCCGTGGCCGGACCATGTCAGCGACAGCGGCGGAAATAGAAGCGGTTCGTGCGAACGACGCCGAATTCGCCATTGTCGCGGCGGCATACGGTTTCCTGCGGGGCCGCGGTGACAAAGGCCTCAGAGCCCTCAAGCGGCCGCGGCGTGATCACGCCATAGAGGGCCGGGGCGCGGCTGCAGGCGATTGCGAAGGCGGCGGCTGGCAGGGGCGCGAGAGCTCTGGCGCAGCGTGGCTCGGCGCGCTTGGGATTCCACGCGTCAACGGGCGTCAGGGAGCCGACTTCGGCGCGCCGGCGCATCCATTCCTGAGCGGTTGAGCGGGAAAACAGCAAGCCGGCGGACTGCGATTCGGTGACGAATGCCGGCCGCCGAAGAAGAAACCAGGTCGGGGCGGCGTCTATGCCCCACTGCACCGCCGCGCCCGGCGGAATCCGGGCCGCGATGGGCAAGGTCGCGCCGGCGATCACATAGCGGCTCCAGGGCGTCGCCTGATTCCAGACCAGGAGGCCGGCCGCGAGGGCGCTCGCCGCGGCCGCCAGCGCCGTCGCGATCCGCCGTCGCGCCACAACCATCAGGGCCAGGGCCCCGCCCAGCAGGGCCAATCGCGCCGGCAGGAAATTCGCTTCGCCGGCCAGCGCCAGATGCAGATGGTGGGTGAAGCTCCACACCCTGACCATCAGGATCGTCTGGAAGACCAGATTGGCGGCTGGCAGGACCGCCAGGGCGATCAACCAGAGTCGCTGGCGGGCGCCACTTCCCGTCGGCAGCCGGCCGCGACCGAACGCCAACGCCACGCCGGCCAGGGTGAAGAACAGCGCCGCCGGCCAGATGAAGTCCTCGAAGCCGACGGTAAGCAGGGTTGCCGGAGCCGCCAGGAGGGCGGTCGCCAGCCAACCCCAGGAGGCGCGACGCAACCGCAGGGCGATCACCACCAGGGCCGGCAGCTGCGTCACGGCCGGCAGCCAACCGCACCGTCCGAGCTGAAGCTGGATGATCAGGGCGTCGTGCAGGCCGTCGCCGGCCACGAGGCTCGACAGGTGTCCGGCGATGGCGACCATCGCGACGCCGGCGAACATCCCGCGCTTGAGGCCCTGCGACAGCGAAGCGGCGACAAGGCAGGGCCCCAGATCGCAGACCAGCCGCGTCCAATCGGTCGGCGACCAGGTGGCCATGAGCACAAACGGGTCTCGCAGGCGCACCGCCTGGAGCCAGTTCGGGTCCATGATCGTCAGCGCCTGGGCGAAGGGTCCGACCCGGGCCAGAACGAGCCCGGCCACGCCGATCGCCGCCAAGGGCGCGAAGAGCCACAGGCGCGGCCATTTCCAGGCCACGGTCATGAAACCCGCTCCCAAGCCGGCCAGGGCCATCAGCGGATGAAAGCTCGCCGCCAGGCCGAAGGCGACCGCGGCGACAATCCAGCGGCGCGCCAGGAGCTGGGCCAGAGCGACCATGACCAGGCCTTCGGCGTAGGGCCGCGATGTCAGATAGGTCTCGCCGGCGTTGAGAAACGACCAGCCGCCATAGGTCAGCGGCAGGGCGCAGACGAGGAGGAAGGCGATGTGACCGGCGAGGCCACGCACGAGGCGATGGCAGAGCAGCCACGCGCCCGCCAGCCAGACCAAATGCGCGGCCATCAGCAGCGCCACATTGGCCGAGAACAGCCCAAGGCCGCCGATCGCCACCCCATAGAGCGGCGCGAAGATGCTGTAGGCGTCTTGCGAGCCGAAACGCAGAAACAGGTCGGCGCCGAAAGCTCCGCCCGACTGGCGGTTGAGGGCCATCAGCGTATAGAGCGCGCCGTCGCCCCCCGTGCCGATGTACTGATGGGTCAGGATCCAGATGGCCGCGCCGGCCACCGCCGTGACGACCGCCGCGCGACGATATGAACGCGACTTTGCCAGACCGCCCCCCATCCTTCGTCCTGGCTTAAGGCGAACCGGCGGCCGGCGCCAGTTGCATGGCCTTCGCCCGGCCCAGCCCGCATCGAGCCTGCGCCCAGAGGTCATCCGGGCCCGGAACCGCTGACGCCCTGATGCCAAAACGGCGTGCGTCGGGACCGTCAAGTTCGGCCACGCTGTATTTTTGGCAGAGCGTGGCCGCCGCCGTCGGCGTCAGGCCGGGACCGCGCAACACCAGCGGACGGTTGGCCAGATCGGGGCTATTGCGCACCAGATCGTCGATGTACCAGCCGGACCCCGGATCGACGATCACCACCCCGACGGGCGCGGCGCGGATGGCCCGATAGGCCCGGGCGTACGGACGTACGAAGGCGTGCGCCATCGCCGCTTCGATTGGAAACAAGACGGTCAGGCTGGCCGCGGACGCGATGGCGAAGACCGCCCCCGCCGCCTGGCGCGGTTGTGGCGCGAGACCATCAGTGAGGCGTCCCCAGGCAAACGCCGCGATCAAGGCGAACGAACCGATCAGGCCGTGCCAGTAGCGATAGCCCCAGCCATGGCCCTGGTAGGGCATCAGAACCGCCATCGCCACGGTGGTGACGGCGATGCCGCCGCACAGCGCCCGCCAGGCCCCCCCGGCCCGCCAGGCTGGCGCGACGCCGGCCGCCGCCAGGGGGACGAGCAGCAGGTTCTGCCACACCGCGAAGCGCAGTAGATTCTCGGCCATCGAGCGCACGGTTGGCGGACGCGCGCCGCCGACCAGGGCGACGACCTGGCCCGGCAGGCCCGCCACCCCGCCCGCGGTCGCCGCCGCGCCGCCGCACCAGGCCAGGGACAAGGTCGGAAACTCAAGCCAGAACACGCCCATGCCGGCGTAGGCGGCGGTGTAGAGGCCGGCCAGGGCCCAACGGCGGCCCAGCCAGAGTTGCAGGATGAATGGGGCGACGAACAGCGGATGGAAGATCAGCTGGTGCAGGCCGCAGGCGAGAAAGCCCATGATCAGGGCGCCCAGGTGGCCGCCACGGCCGCCGCGCAGATGCAGCCACAGCCAGACGAGATTGAACGCCAGATGGGCGGTCATGGCGTAGGCGGTCATGGCGGTGGTCAGCACCTGGCTGGAGCTGGCCACCAGCACCGCGGCGACGAGGGCGAGGTCGGACCGGTCAGGCCACAGGCGCCGTCCGACCGCGAAGGCCGCGATCACGGCCACGGCGGCGAGCAGCGGATTGACCAGGGCCGCGGCGCCGGCCAGCCCTCCCAGCGCCTGCAGCGCCGCGTTGACCGGCAGATAGGCCGGCTGCCAGAACGCTCCGCCGCTGGAAAAGCGCACGAATTCCGGGGCCAGGGCGGCGACAAACGGCCGCCACGGCGCCGCGACGGGACTCCAGAGCTGACCGTCCGCCAGCATCTGGGCCCCGAAGCGGGCCAGATCCTCGTCCCGCGACAAGCCATAGCCAGAAAAAACCATCCAGGAGCCGAGCCCGCCGATCGCCACCACGGCCAGCGCCAGGACGGTGACGAAAAGGATCGGCGGTATCGGACGGCGAAAGCGCCTCGCCGCCGCGCCCAGGAAGCGGTGCGCGAAGACGAGGCTGAACAGGGCGGCGGTGACCCCCGCGTAGAGCCAGATGTCCTCATCGACCAGGAACCGGTCGGACTGACGACGCTGTGGGCTGAACCCCAGCCACATCGGCGCCAGCCATAGAACCAGCGGCGCCGTGACGCCGATCCAGCCCAGGATCAGCCGGGCATACACGGGCGAGCGGCCGTCAGGCCGCGCGCTGCGGCGTCAGACGCTCGCTGGCGAGCGCCTCCTTGGCGCCGGAGAAGCCGCCTTCATGGTATTCGGCGTCCTCGTTCACTTCCCAGACATCGAAGCGCGCCTCGCCAGCCAGGATATTGGCCGCCGTCAGCATGCCGGTCATCATGGCGTGATCCTGGTTGTTGTACTTGTGCATGCCGTTACGCCCCACCAGGTGCAGGCCCGGATAGTGGGCGGCGAGGTCGGCGCGCACCGCATTGACGTTGTCGCGATAGTCGGCGTCGTAGACCGGATAGGCCTTGGCCTGGCGGACGACGCAACCGTCGACCACGTCGGCGGCCCGCATCAAGCCGATGGCGTCGATTTCCTGCTTGGCGAGCGCGATGAGGTCGTCGTCGGAGGCGGCCCAGACGCCATCGCCCTCGAAGCAGAAGTATTCCAGCCCCAGGCAGGTCGAGACCGGGTCGGGAATCAACTCCGGGGACCAGGATCGGAAGTTCTGGACTCGTCCGACCTTGACCTTCGGGTCGTGGATATAGACCCAGTTGTCGGGCAAGGTCCGGTCGGAGCGGCCGATCAGGACCACGGTCAGAAAGTCGCGGTAGCTCAGGGCCATCGCCTGGTCACGGCTGGCCGGTGTCGGGGTGATCGCGGCGACCAGTTCGCGCATCGGCGCTGAGGAGACGACGTTGCGGGCCGTGAAAGTCTCGGGGCCGCCATCGGCCCGCTCGGCGGTCACCGTCCACGCGCCGCCTTCCAAATGCAGGCCGGTTACGCGCGCGCCCATGATCACCTGGCCGCCCATGGCCTTGATCTTGGCGGCGCACGCCTCCCACATCATCCCCGGACCGCGGCGCGGATAGCGGAACGACTCGATCAGGGTCTTGGGGCCGCCGGCGCCGGCGTCGCGATGCAGACCGAGTGATCGCTTCACCCCGTCGAGCACCGCCGCCATCAGGTCGAGGCCCTTGATCCTCTGGGCCGCCCAGTCGGCGCTGATGTCGTCGCAGGACATGCCCCAGACCTTTTCAGTGTAGGTCTTGAAGAAGATGCCGAACAGCCGCTCGCCGAACTGGTTGCGCACCCACTGATGAAAGGTCACGGGATTGCCGACCGGTGTCAGCTTGGCCCAGCCGAACGAGGCCATGCACAGGGCGCTCTGGAACAAGCCGAGGTTGGCCAGCGCCTCGAAGGCGCGCAGCGGATAGGCATAGAACTTGCCGCCATAATAGATGCGCGACAGGCGCGGCCGCTCGATGAAATCGTCGGGCAGGAT
>DATBOH010000251.1:0-5718 GCA_036553915.1 Caulobacteraceae bacterium
CGATCGGCAGAGCTGAATCCTCCCACGATCGGTCCTTGAAGAGTTCCGGCGTAAACAGGTCGCGGGGGGTGCGCTCCATGGCCGACAGCACGGCCGGATCGGTCACACCTTGGGTGCGCAGCGCCAGCACAAGGCGGGCCACCCGCGTATCCGGTTCAGAGGTTTCCTTGGGCTTGCGGCTCATGCCGAAACCTTGTGGGCGGGAATCGCCCCGCCGACCCGGCCGGCCAGGGCGCGGACGGTCGGCCGGTGGGTAAGATCGATGTGCAAGGGGGTGATCGAAATCCGGCCCTCGTCGGCGGCGCGCAAGTCCGTGCCGGCCGGGGCGGCCCGGTCGGCGACGCGGAATCCCTGCCAGAAATATTCCCGGCCGCGCAAATCGGTGCGGCGCTCCGCGAAGCGATGGCGCACATCACGAAAGCCTTGCCGCGTCACCTCCACCTCTTGCACGCGCTCCACTGGTCCGACTGGGAAGTTGATGTTCAGAATCACCTGGTTTGGCCAGCCCAATTCGACCAGTCGGGCCACTAGTCCGGCGCCGAAGGTCCGCGCGACGGCGAACGGCGCGTCGGCGTCAGCCGCTGAATAGGTCATGCGCTGCGAGAGGGCGATGGCCGGAACGCCCAGGGACATCGCCTCTATGGCCCCGGCCACCGTTCCGGACATGGTCACATCCTCGCCGGCGTTGAGGCCGCGATTGACGCCTGAGAGCACCAGGTCGGGCTTCGCGTCCATGAGCGTCTGGATCGCCAGCATCACGCAATCGGTCGGCGTTCCCATGACCGCGAACCGACGCGCCACGATCGTCCTTACGCGCAAGGGCTGCGAAAGCGTCAGGGCTCGTGAGGCGCCCGATTGCTCGACCTCCGGCGCGCAGACCCAGACGTCCTTGGAGAGTTCGCAGGCGATCGCCTCCGCAACCGCGAGCCCCTCGGCGTGGATGCCGTCGTCGTTGGTGACCAGGATTCTCATTCGCCTTTCGGCCCGATATGAGAAAGTCCGCCCATGTAGCGATGCAACACCTGGGGGATGGCGATGCGGCCGCCCTCGTCCTGATAGGTCTCCAGGATCGCCACCAATGCGCGACCGACCGCCAGGCCCGAGCCGTTTAGCGTATGCACAAATCGCGCCCCCTTATCGCCGGCGCGCTTGAATCGCGCGTCCATGCGCCTGGCCTGGAAGTCGCCGCAGTTTGAACAGGAGCTGATCTCGCGATAGGTCTTCTGCGACGGCAGCCAGACCTCCAGGTCATAGGTCTTGCGCACCGAAAAGCCGAGGTCGCCGGCGCAAAGACTGACCACCCGAAAGGGCAACTCCAGGCGCTTGAGCACCGCCTCGGCGCAGGCGGTCATGCGCTCGTGCTCTTCGCCTGAGGCTTCCGGCGTCGTCACCGACACCAGTTCGACCTTGTCGAATTGATGCTGACGGATGATGCCGCGCGTGTCCCGGCCGGAGGCTCCGGCTTCGGAGCGGAAACACGGCGTCAGCGCGGCCAGCCGCATCGGCAGTTCGTCGACGTCGACGATCTGTTCGCGGACGAGATTCGCCAGGGGAACCTCGGAGGTCGGGATAAGCCAGCGCCCGTCGGTGGTGGCGAACAGATCGGCAGCGAACTTGGGCAGTTGGCCAGATCCGAACATCGTCTCTTCGCGGACCAGATACGGCGGTGCGATCTCCCGATAGCCATGTTCCTCGACCTGCATGTCGAGCATGAACTGGCCCAGGGCGCGTCCAAGCCGAGCGATGCCGCCGGAAAGAACGACGAACCGCGCCCCGGATATCCGCCCCGCGGTCTCGAAATCCATGCCGCCGGCCATGGTCCCGAGCATCACGTGATCTTTCATCCAGGCGGCGGCCGACGGCTCCCCCCAGCGACGCAGTTCGACGTTGTCGGTCTCATCGGCCCCGGCTGGCGCGTCGGCGGCCGGCAGGTTGGGTAGCGCCGCCAGACGATCGTGCAGCGTCTTGCCGAGCCGCGTTTCCTCCTCGGCGTAGTGGCCGATGGCGCCCTTGAGCGATTCGACCTCGGCCATTCGCGCCGCCGCCGCCGGCTCATCCTTCAGGCTCTTGGCCTTGCCGATCAGCCGCGAGGCTTCATTCCGAGCCGATTGCGCCGTCTGCAAAGCGGTCTGGGCGGCGCGAAGCTCGGCATCGATGGCCAGCAATTCGGCGCTCTGCGGCGCCAAGCCACGAGCCGCCCAGGCGGCGTCAAAGGCTTCGGGGTCGTCGCGAAGGGCGCGGATGTCGTGCATGAGGTTTCATAGGCGAGGGCGAAGGGCATCCCTTAGGGCGCGCCGCCCGTCGCGCCAAGCGTCAAGGTTGAGCCAATGGCGATGACCTAAGCTGGCGACCCGCGCGCCCGGCGAACCTCGAGCAACGCTACGCACCAGATCGAGATTTCGTACAAAATGGTGATCGGTAGGGCCAGGGAGATCATGCTGATCGGGTCGGGCGGGGTCACCACGGCCGCCACCGCGAACACTCCGACGATGGCGTAGCGACGGACCGAGCGCAGCATCCGGCTGCTCACCAGTCCCGCCAGCCCCAAAAGACTCAAGACGACTGGCAGCTGAAAGCAAAGGCCAAAAGCCAGGAGCAGAGTGGTCACCAGGGACAGATAATCAGAGACCTTGGGCAGGAGCTGCACCGAAACCGCCCCGCTGCCGACGATCTGTTGGTTGAGCGAAAACCACAGGACGAACGGCAACATCACGAAATAGACGAGCGCCGCACCGGCGCAGAACAACAGCGGCGAGGCGACGAGAAACGGCAGGAAGGCGCCGCGCTCGCGCCGATACAGGCCCGGCGCAACGAAGCGATAGAGTTGCCAGGCCAGCACCGGGAAGGTGACGACCACCGCCCCAAACATCGCCAGCTTGATCTTGGTGAAGAAGAATTCCAGCGGCGCGGTGAACACCAGCTTGAGCTGCGGCAGCTCGCGCGGCGGCGGCAGGCCGCCGACCAGGGTCAGCAGCAGGTCGAACGGCCCATGATGCATGCCGTTCTTCTGCGAAGCCATCAGCGCCGCCGCCACCTCGAAGGGATGCAGCAGGGCGATGTAGATGTCGCTGGAGAAGGTGAAACAGACCAGGAAACCGGCGACCAGGGCGGCGGCGCAAACGATCAGACGCCGCCGCAATTCAATGAGATGGTCGAGCAGCGGGGCTCGCGAAGCCTCGATTTCCCCCTCGTCGGTGGTCACGGCGCGCGGTCCGCCGGAGGTCCGTCACCCTCGGCCCTTGGCGCGGCCGGCGCGAAGGGCAAGTCGGGCTGCTGCGGCTCTATGGACGCACCGGAGGCGCCCAATCCGGCCTGTATGTCATCGAAGGTTTGGCGCGTTTCCGCCCCGACCAGGATATCGCTCGCCCGCGGCAGGCTGACGCTCGCTCGCATCGCGTTCACCTCGCGCCGCAGTTCGTCGAGCTCGGACTGGCGTGCGATTTCATCGAAGCTGGCGCGGAATTCAGCCGCCATGGCGCGCATCCGGGCCATGAATTGCCCGACCTTGCGCATCAAAATGGGAAGATCTTTCGGACCGACGACGATGAGCGCCACGGCGCCCAGGATCAGAAACTCGAAAATCCGGCCTTCGGGAAACATTGCTGCGTCAAAAGCCGGCCATCATCCGCGCTCAGCGGACGATCTGGTCCTTTTCGGCGTCAGTGCGCGGCAGAGCCGTGGGCGGGGCCTCGTGCTCCTCGCCCTTCAGCCCGTCGCGGAACGCCCGGATGCCCTTGGCGGCGTCACCCATCAGGCCGGAAAGCTTGCCACGGCCGCCGAACAGCAACAGCACCACCGCGGCGATGATGATCCAATGCACCGGGCTCAAACCGCCCATATCGACTCTCCTCTGGCGAAACAGGCCGGCCTTCGGGGCCCGTCGCGGTGCTCGAACACCGGCTGACGCCCTGGTTCGATCGGCAATATAGGCTCTTCGCCGACCCGACGCCAGAAAACCGCGTCAAGCCGTGACGGGTTCCGCCAAGAAGTCGACGTTGAATTCGACCGTCTCACACTCCTCGAGCGGATCTTCGGCCGCTTCGGCCCCGCCCGGCAGATCGAAGCTGAATTCGGCCCCGATATCGAGCCCCAGGAGGCCGGCCGCCTTCATCTCCGCCAGGCCTGGCAAGTCGGTCATGCTGGCGAGACCGTAGAGCTCTAGAAAGGCGTCGGTGACGGCGAATGTCACCGGCCGTCCGGGGCTTCGGCGACGGCCACGCATTCGCACCAGACCCATTTCGAGCAGGGTGTCGAGCGTCCCCCGGTTGGCCTGGACGCCGCGGACGAGGTCTATCTCGGCCCGGGTCACCGGCTGGTGATAGGCGACGATCGCGAGGGTTTCCTTGGCGGCGCGCGTTAGCCGCCGAGGTTCTTGCCGTTCGACCGTCATCAGGTAGGCCAGATCCTCCGCCGTCTGCAGGCGCCAGCGATCGGCGACGCAAGCCAACTCGACGCCACGCCCGGCGTAGCGCGCCTTCAGAGCCGCAAGGCCGGCGGCGACGTCAGAGCCGGCTGGCAGGCGCTCGGCCAGTTCGGCGGCGCTTAGCGGTCCGGCGGCCGCGAACAGCAGCGCTTCGATCATTCGCTCGACCGCCGTCATGCCGCCTGCCTGCCGTGCTTGGCGGCTCGGCCGCGCAGATAGATCTCGGCAAAATCGGTCAATTGGCGCGCTTCCAATTGGCCCTCCCGAACCAGCTCCAGGCTGGCGGCCAGGGTCGAGGCGAGACAAGAGGCGCGATCAGGTCCCCCGTCAGCGCCTGGCGGCGCGATCCGGCTCAAGGCCGACCAGCGTCCCAGCGCCGGCAGCAGGGCGCGCACGCGGGCGCGCGCTTCGTCGAGCCGATAGGCCACGGCGGCCGGGGGGGCATAGCAGCGCTCGGACTGACGGCGACGCTGATCCACATAGGCGGCCATCAGATCAAAAAGGCTTTCTTCCAGCCGGCCGGAGGGCGTGATCCTGATCGCGGTTGGATCGCCGCGGGTGAAGACGTCCCGATGCAACACCGATCCGGCCTCCAGCGCTTCGGCAGCCTGGCGCATGGCCTCAAGTCTGGCCAGCCGGAAGGCGAGCGCGCGCGCCGCATCCTCCGGGGTCGCCGTGGCGTCGCTGACTTTCGATGGCGCGGGCAGCAGCAACCGTGACTTCAGAAACACCAACCAGGCGGCCATGACCAAATAGTCGGCGGCCACCACGATCCGACGTCGCCGCGCCTGGCGGAGGAAGTCGAGATACTGCTCGGCGAGACGGGCGACGGAAATCTTGAGCAGGTCGACTTTCTGGGCGCGCGCCAAGACAAGAAGGACGTCAAGCGGTCCTTCATAACCGTCAAGATCGACGATCAGCGCCTCGTCGTCGTCGAGGGAGCGCCGGCTCTGTAAGTCCAGCGGGGTCTGAAACGCCAGGCTCATGGTTCTCAGCTTCTCGCCAGGGCCGCGAAAAAGCGCGCCCGGGCTGTCTCAGCGTCGAATGATTCGGGTCTCGCGGCTATCTTTGCCAGAGCCGCCGCGGCGCGCGCCTGCGCCTTGCCGACAAGCCGGGGTGTCACCTCGGCCACCGCGCGCATCTCCTCAGGGTCGGCGTGGCAATGCAGGACGATATCGCAGCCGGCGGCCAGGCAGGCTTCGGCTCGGGCCGCCATCGGACCGGCCAACGCCGACATGGTCAGGTCGTCACTCATCAGCAGGCCGTCAAAGCCAATGGCGCCGCGGATGATCTCG
>DATBOH010000253.1:0-2248 GCA_036553915.1 Caulobacteraceae bacterium
TTCGCCCTGTGGAACCTTGAGGATCGCGGGACCATGTTCGTCGGGGCGGGCGAAAAGACCTACCAGGGCATGATCATCGGCGAGAACGCCAAACCCGACGATCTCGACGTCAATCCGATGAAGGCCAAGCAACTCACCAACGTCCGAGCCTCCGGCAAGGACGAAGCCATCCGTCTGACGCCGCCGCGCCGGCTGACGCTTGAGCAGGCCATCGCCTATATCGAGGGCGACGAACTGGTTGAGGTGACGCCCAAGGCCATCCGCCTGCGCAAGTCGATTCTCAACCCGACCTTTCGCAAACGCCGGGTCAGGGAAGACGCCTGAGCGTCAGACCGCTTCGCACGCATCGCGGTGGACGGGTCGGCGCTCGACATCAGAAGCCTGGCCGCCGCGCCGGACGTGATAAGCAGTCTTGGCCATGACCAACGCCCTCTATGCCGCCCTGCCGACGACCATCTTTTCGGTCATGTCGGCGCTGGCGCGCGACCATGACGCCATCAATCTTGGCCAGGGCTTTCCGGATCAACCAGGACCGGAAGCCATCCGCCGCGTCGCCGCAGAGGCGGTTCTGAACGGCGACAATCAGTATCCGCCAATGCCGGGCCTGCCTATCTTGCGCGAGGCGGTGGCGCGGCACTATGCCCGCCACCAGGGTCTCGATCTCGATTGGCGAACCGAGGTGACCATCACCTCCGGGGCCACCGAAGCCCTGGCTTGCGCTTTCCTGGCCCTGATCGAACCCGGCGACGAGGTCATCGTCTTCGCGCCGGTCTATGACTCCTATGCGCCGATGGTGCGCCGGGCCGGCGGGGTCCCAAAAATCCTCAGGCTGGAGCCGCCGAACTGGCGCTTCGATCGGAGCGCCTTGGAAGGCGCGATCGGCCCCCGCACCCGCCTCATTGTGCTCAACAATCCGCTCAATCCCACCGCCACCGTGTGCCCGGACGAAGATCTCGCGCTGCTGGCTGAGCTCTGCGCTCGCCACAACCTGATCGCCGTCTGTGACGAGGTTTGGGAGCAGGTGGTGTTCGCCCCGGCAAGGCATCGGCCGCTGATGACCTTTCCGGGCATGCGCGAACGCACCGTCAAGATCGGTTCGGCGGGCAAGATGTTCGCGCTGACCGGCTGGAAGGTCGGGTTTCTGATGGCCGCGCCGGCCCTGACCGATGCGCTTGCCAAGGCGCATCAGTTCCTGACCTTTACCACCGCGCCCAACCTGCAGACCGCGGTCGCCTGGGGCCTCGACAATAGCGAGGTCTGGTTCGAGGCCATGCCGGCCGAACTCGCCGCCTCCCGCGACCTGCTGGCCGGCGCCTTGGCGCGCGAGGGGTTCGCAACCCTTCCGTGCCAGGGCACCTATTTTCTCAACGTCGATCTGGCCGCGTCGGGGATAGCCGAAGACGACAGGAGCTTTTGCCTGCGAGCCGTCAAGGAGGCCGGCGTCGCCGCCATCCCGATCTCGGCTTTCTACGAGACTGACCCGGTTCGCACCGCCCTGCGCCTGTGCTTCGCCAAGCGCGGCCAGACGCTCGAGGAGGCGACCCGGCGACTGGCCATGGCGCGAGAGCTTTCAGCCGCGGCCGTCCCAGCCGGCTGAAACGCGGGAGGCATCCCAAAGCGCGAATCTTTCAAATGGGACTCGCATCAGCCTCCAGAAACCTGGCACGTCGCATCGACCCGCCCGTGAAAACGGGTCCAGATCTGCGAGCGGCCGAGCAGCGGCACGAACAGGAAGCCGCGGACATGCAGATCGCCGGCGCTATCGATCGACAGGCGGGCCCGATAGCTGGCGCCGGTGCGCGGATCGCTGATCCAGCCGCGCCAGCCGCCCTCGGCGTCAGGCCTTTCGCCGTGAATGATGGCCAGGCCGCACTGCGATCGTCCGTGTACGTCGGTGGGCTCCGGCTCCCAGGATTGGCGCGGCAGGCCGACGAGGCGACCGCACAGGGCCTGGCCGCACGCGCCGATGGCGACCACCGCCTCGCGACCCTTCGTCCACCAAAGTCCGGCGGGACTGGCTGCGGCCTGGGCGGAACTGGTGAACACGCAGAGGCAAAGCGCGAGCGCCGCCCGGGCCAAGAGATGGCCTGGCGCCGTGGCTCCGTCCCTAACCTGGTTCCGTCCTTGCATGTCGATTGACGACTAGTGCGCTGGTTCTGAGGTTTGCCGGTTCATTGGATCGATTGCACGGCGAGGTCCTGTTGCGTCGAACCAGCCTGTAGCCGGCTCAGGCCGTCGCGCCGCCGTC
>DATBOH010000283.1:0-2911 GCA_036553915.1 Caulobacteraceae bacterium
TCGGAGGTTGCGCGACAACACTTCGTGGTAGCTCAGCCGGTCGTAGCGTTCGGCGTCCGGGTCGATCTTTGGATCGGCGGTGTAGACGCCATCGACGCTGGTGCCCTTGAGCAAGGCATCGCAGCCCATCTCGGCGGCCCGCAGGGCGGCCGGCGTATCGGTGGTGAAGAATGGCGCGCCCAGGCCGGCGGCGAATATGACCACCCTGCCCTTCTCAAGATGCCGCAGCGCCCGCCGACGAATGTAGGGTTCGCACACCGCGTCCATGGGGATGGCGGACTGCACCCGTGTGTTGACCCCGGCCTTTTCCAGGGCGCTTTGCATCGCTAGGGCGTTCATCACTGTAGCCAGCATGCCCATATAGTCGGCGCTCGCCCTCTCCATGCCATGACCGGCCATGGAGACGCCGCGGAAAATGTTCCCGCCGCCGATCACCAGACAGAGTTCGACGCCCTCGGCGATCACCGCGGCGATGTCCTGCGCCACGCGGTCGAGCGTAGCGATGTCGATGCCGAAGGCGGCGTCGCCCATCAAAACCTCGCCGGAAACCTTCAGCAGGATGCGGCGATAGGGATGGCTTTGCATCGGCGTCGCGCTCATTTCCCGGTGGCGTCTCCACGCGCCCTGCTTGGCATAGGCCAGGCCGGGCCGTGAGAAAAGCCGCTCAGACCCCGGCCAGGGCCGCGACTTCGCCGGCGAAGTCGCTGCTTTCCTTCTCGACCCCTTCGCCGAGCGCCAGGCGCGCAAATCCCGCCAGCTTCACGGGCGCCCCGGTCGCCTTGGCGGCGGCCGCGACCAGTTGCTCGACAGATTCGTCCGGATTGCGGACATAGGCCTGCTTGGTCAGCACCGATTCTTCATAGAATTTGCGGATCCGACCCTCGACCATCTTCTCGATCACCGCCGGCGGCTTTCCCGACGCCTGAGCCTGTTCGGTGAAGATCGCCTTTTCGCGCTCGACCGCCGCCGGTTCGAGGTCTTCGACCGAAAGCGCCAGGGGCGCGGCGGCGGCCACATGCAGAGCGAGGTTGCGGCCCAGCTCGGCCAGAACCGGGCGATCCCCATCGCCGTCGACGGCCACCAGCACCCCGATACGGCCAAGATCGGTCGCCCCGGCGACAGCCCCGTGGACATAGGCGCCAATCGCGCCCTTGCCGACGCTGAAGCGAGCGGCGCGGCGCAACACCATGTTCTCGCCAATCGTGGCCACCAGCTCAGTCACCGCATCGGTGACCACACGACCGTCGGCGAGCTTCGCCTCACGCAAAGTCGCGACCTCGCCGTCCCCATCGAGCGCCGCCTTGGCGATCGCGCGCGCCAAGGCCTGGAAGGCCTCGTTGCGAGCCACGAAATCGGTCTCGGCGTTAAGTTCGATGAGCGCGGCGGTCATGCCCGCCCCGTCATCGCGCACGGCCACGGCCACAAGACCCTCGGCCGCCACCCGGTCGGCCTTCTTGGCCGCCTTGGCCAAGCCCTTGGCGCGCAGCCAATCGACCGCAGCCTCCATCTCGCCGGCGGTTTCCTGCAAGGCGCGCTTGCAGTCCATCATGCCGACGCCCGACTTGTCGCGCAGCGCCTTCACCAAAGCGGCGGTGATTTCGGCCATGGGTTTCTCCTGAACGAATATTGGGTCGGTGGCGCATCGAGCAATCGAGGCGCCATCCGAGGCTTAGGTCTCGCTGGCGGCCTCGGCGGCCGGGGTGCTGTCAGCCTCTGGCGCCGGCGCTTCCGCGGTGGCTGGGGCCTCCACAGCTTCCGGCTCGGCCGGGATGGGCGCGTCGGCCGTGGTCTGGACGGGAGCCTCTGGCGTCGGCTCGGCGGCCTTGGGCGCGGCTGCGGATTTGGCGGTTGGCTTGGCGGCCTTGCGAGCCGGCTTGGCCGCCGGCTTGGCTTCGGCGGGCCCTTCGGCCGCCGCCGCTTGTGGGGCGGCCTCCGCTACCGGCTCGACCGGGCTCTCCAGGCGGGCCGTCTCCACCGGAGTTTCAGCGGCGCCAAGGTCGACCCCCATGGCCGCCTGACCCTCGGTCAGTCCGTCAAGAACCGCGTCCGCCATCAGGTCGCAATAGAGCTGGAGGGCGCGGGCCGCGTCATCATTGCCGGGCACCGGGAAACTGATGCCTTTGGGATCGCTGTTGGTGTCAAGAATGGCGATCACCGGAATATTGAGCTTACGCGCCTCCTGAATGGCGATCGCTTCCTTGTTGGTGTCGATGACGAACATCAGGTCGGGAATGCCGCCCATGTCCTTGATGCCGCCCAGCGACAGTTCCAGCTTGTCGCGCTCGCGGGTCAGCTGCAGCAGCTCCTTCTTCGTGCGACCGCCGGCCTCGCCGCCGTCAACGACTCCTTCGAGGTCCCGCAGACGGGCGATCGAGGCGGAGATCGTCCGCCAATTGGTCAAGGTGCCGCCGAGCCACCGGTGGTTGACATAGTATTGGGCGCAACGGCGGGCCGCCACCGCCACCGGGTCCGACGCTTGACGCTTGGTGCCAACGAACAGCACCCGGCCGCCGGAAGCAGCGACCTCGCGGGCCTTGACGAGGGCCTGGTGAAGCAGCGGCATGGTCTGCGACAAGTCGATGATGTGGATGTTGGAGCGCGCTCCAAAAATGAAGCGCTCCATCTTCGGGTTCCAACGGTGGGTCTGGTGGCCGAAGTGGGCGCCCGCTTCGAGGAGCTGGCGCATGGTGAAATCGGGCAGTGCCATGGATAGGTCCTTTTTCCGGTTTGCCTCCGCGAACTTTCCTCCCGAACGGGAAGACCGGAACGGCGACGTGCGGGGATTGACCCGCCGCAGCCGAACGTTCGCGTGCGTGATGGGTCGGCCCTTAAGCGGCGGCGCGCCAAAAGGCAAGCTGGCGGGGCTTAAAGGTCCTCGAGCGCCGAGACCCCGGGTACGATCTTGATGGCG
>DATBOH010000013.1:0-1501 GCA_036553915.1 Caulobacteraceae bacterium
CCGCTCTACGCGTTCCTGAATCAGGCGGAGGACCTGTCGGTCACCGGGTTGTATCTCTCCGATTATTCGATCAGGGGCTCGCTCGACCGCGCCTTCGGCGCCGAAGTCAAATGGGATGTCGATCTGCTCGGTGGCTACGAGACGCGGTTCGTCGCCGGCGCGAAGCGGCGGGACGAGGCGGGGGGCTTTTTCTCGATGTGCGCGCCGGGCGTGTGGGAGGCGGTGCGCGGCGGAGGCTTCGACGCCCTCGTGGTTCATGGGCACACGCCGGCGGCCATGCTGCTGGCGGCGGCGGCGGCGAAAACGGCCGGAATCCCGGTGTTTGCGCGTGCGGAAACCCACCTTGGCCTGAGACGGGCGGCATGGAAACGCAGTCTCCGGAGACCGGTCATGCAGGCCCTCTATGGCCAGTGTGCCGGTCTGCTCGCTATCGGGACCGCCAACCGGGCCTACTATCGATCGCTGGGATTCGCCGAGGATCGGATATTCCTCGTTCCCTATGCGGTGGACAACGCGAGGTTCGCTTCGGCGGTTGTCGACCGCGCCGCGATCAGGGCGAAGATGGGCATCGCCGACGACAAGCCTGTCGTCCTTTACGCGGCCAAATTCTCACCGAGGAAACGTCCCGACGACCTCATCCGGGCAGCCGCCGCGGTGAAGCGTGCGGGCTCCGCGTTTCACCTGGTGATGGTGGGATCGGGCGAGCTCGAGGGCCGACTGCGCGCCCTGGCCAATGAACTCGGCATCGGCGACACGCATTTTCCAGGCTTCGTCAATCAAAGCGATTTGCCGGGGCTCTATGCCGCCAGCGACATCTTCGTCTTGCCTTCCGAAAACGAACCCTGGGGTCTGGCGGTCAATGAGGCGATGTGCGCCGGTCTGCCGGTGGTGGTCGCCGACGAAGTGGGCTGCGTGCCCGATCTCGTCCAGGACAGGGTCAATGGGCGCACCTTCACGGCTGGAAATACGGCGCAGCTTGCCGCTTGCCTGACCGAGTTGGTCGCCGACCCCATCCAGCGGGCCAGGATGGGAGCGGCCAGTGGCGAAATCATAGCCCACTGGAGCTTTGCCGAGTGTCTGGCGGGCCTCCGCCAAGCGCTCGACCACGCCGCGCCATGAAGCTGGCGATCGTCGGCAGCTTTGGCGGCACTCATCTTGGCGGATCGCTATTTCGAGCCGCCGAACGGCTGGGCATCGAAACCGTGCGCTTCGATGCCGGGGAAGCTGAACGCGGGGGCCGCCTGGCCAAGGCGATCCGCTGGCGGTTCGCCGATCGAATGCCGTCGCGACTCGGCAGATTCGGGCAAACCGTTACGAGGCGATGCGAAACGGAGGGCGTCGACACGCTGGTTGCGACCGGCGCCGCGGCCCTGGACGCGTGGGCTGTTGGGGCCCTTCGCCGCCTCGGAGTGCGGTGCGTGAACTTCTCATCCGACGATCCGTGGAACCCGGTTCTGAGCGCCAACTGGCATCTGCGCGCCCTGCCGCAATACGACCTGGT
>DATBOH010000059.1:0-21272 GCA_036553915.1 Caulobacteraceae bacterium
GGCCGGGTGCTCGTGCGGGCTTCGGGCACCGAGCCCCTGATCCGGATCATGGCCGAAGGCGACGATGAGGCCCTCGTCGGTGAGCTGGTGCGCGAGATCGCTGTCGCGGTGCGCGAGGCGTCGTGAACACGAGCTTGAAAACTGTCATTAGGGACAAGCCGGCCACGGTGGATGACTACATAGCCAGCTTTCCGTCGGAAATCCGGTGCATCCTGGAGAAGATCCGGGAGACGGTCAGGAGCGCCGCGCCGACCGCGACGGAGAGGCTGTGCTACCGCATGCCGACCTATAGGCTGGACCGCGACATCCTTCATTTCGGCGCCTTCAAGGGCCACATCGGTCTATATCCGCCAGTGCGGGAAGCCGAACTCCAAGACCGGATTGCGCCATACCGCGGCGAGAAGGGGAATCTAAGGTTCCGGCTCGATCGCCCTATGCCCTATGAGTTGATCGCCGATATCGTCCTGACCCGCGCGAAGAGGAAGACCTGGAGGTTGTAGGGGCTTCGGCGCCGTCGCTCTTTCAGGACCGGCCGAGGCTCACATAGGTGAAGCCGCGCGAACGTAGTTCAGCCGGCCGATAGATGTTGCGCAGGTCGACCACGACCGGGGTGCGCATCGCCTCGCGGATGCGCTCGAGATCGAGGGCGCGGAACTGGTCCCATTCGGTGAGGATAACCAGGGCGTCAGCCCCCTCTGCAGCCTCATAGGGTCCGGGTCGGAAGTCGACGCCCGGCAGCAGGGCGCGCGCCTCCTGACCCTGGGGATCGAAGGCCAGGACTTTGACGCCGGCCGCCTGCAGGGCCGGCACTATGTCCAGCGACGGGGCCTCTCGGATATCGTCAGTATTGGGCTTGAAGGTCAGGCCGAGGACGCCGACCGTGCGGCCCGCTACTGGCGCTTCGAGGGCGGCCAGAACCTTGCCGGCCATGGCCCGCTTGCGCGTCTCGTTGACGGTGAGGGTGGTTTCGATGAGCCGCAGCGGCGCGCCGGCCGCCTCGGCGGTGCGGGCCAGGGCTCGGGCGTCCTTGGGAAAGCATGAGCCGCCGAAGCCGGGGCCGGCGTGCAGAAACTTCGCCCCGATGCGCTTGTCGAGCCCGATGCCGCGCGCCACCTGCTGCACGTCGGCTCCGACCGCCTCGCATAGGTCCGCCATCTCGTTGATGAAGGTGACCTTCATGGCCAGAAAGGTGTTGGCGGCGTATTTGATCAGCTCCGAGGTGCGGCGGTCGGTGACCAGCATCGGCGTCTCATTCAGACTGAGGGGCCGGTATAGCTCGTGCATCACCGCCCGGGCCCGCTCGTCCTCAAGCCCGACCACCACTCGGTCGGGGCGTTTGAAGTCCTCGATCGCCGAGCCTTCGCGCAGGAACTCGGGGTTGGAGACCACGGCGATGTCGGCATCGGAATTGACCTCGCGCATCAGCGCCTCGATCTCGTCGCCGGTACCGACCGGCACCGTCGATTTGGTCACCACGACGGTGAAGCCGTCGACCAGCCCAGCGATCTCGCGCGCCGCCGCCTGCACGTAACTAAGATCGGCATGGCCGTCGCCGCGCCGCGACGGGGTGCCGACGGCGATGAACACCGCGTCGGCTTCGCGTACCGCGGCGGCGTAATCGCTGGCGAATGTCAACCGGCCCTCGTGGACGTTGACCGCCACCAGGGCCTCAAGCCCCGGTTCATAGATTGGCATTTGGCCGGCGATCAGCCGCGCCACCTTGGCCTTGTCCTTGTCGATGCAGGCCACGGTGTGCCCGAAATCGGCGAAACAGGCCCCGGAGACGAGACCGACGTAGCCGGTCCCGATCATCGCCACGCGCATGGTCTCTCACCCCTTCAGCCGCCCGACCGCAAAGGCCGGCGGCGCATCAGATTTCCTGGTTGTAGGCGCCGATTTCCGGATGTCTGGCCAGGCGCGGTTTCACCTCGTCGTGGAAAGGGCGCGCATATCGTCATCGGAACGAGTGCTCTCGACGACCACCACCACTTCCGGCTTGTTCGAGGAGGCGCGCACCAGCACCCAGGACCCATCCTCAAGCGCCACCCGCACACCGTTGACGGTGATCACTTCGGCGATGCGCCGGCCGGCGATATGGCCGCCGTCAGCGGCCAACCTCCGGTATTCGTCTACCACCCTCTCGACCACCTGATATTTGACCTCGTCAGCGCAGTGCGGGCTCATGGTCAGGGATGTGTAAGCCACCGGCAGGGCCCGCTTCAGATCGCTGAGGCGCCGGCCGGGGTTGCGGTCGAGCATGGAGAGGATGGCGGCGGCGGCGGTCAAGGCGCAGTCATAGCCGCGACCGAGTGGGGCGTTGAAGAAGAAGTGCCCAGACTTTTCGAATCCGGCCAACGCCCCGATTTCAGCGGTCTTGCGCTTGATGTAGCTGTGGCCGGTTTTCCAATAGATTGTCCTGACGTCGTGGGCGGCCAGCACCGGATCGGTGGCGAACAGGCCCGTGGATTTGACATCGACCACGATTGCCGCGCCCGGGTGAAGCACGGCGAGATCGCGAGCCAGCATCAGGCCGACCTTATCGGCGAAAATCTCCTCGCCGGTGTCGTCGACGACGCCGCAGCGGTCGCCATCGCCGTCGAAACCCAGCGCCAGATCGGCGCCTTCGGCCAGCACTCGCCCAGCCATGGCGTGCAGCATCGCGGCGTCCTCGGGATTGGGGTTGTAACGCGGGAAGGCATAGTCGAGCTCGCAATCCATCTCGATCACCTCAGCCCCCATGCGCCGCAACGCCTCGGGCGCGAAGACCCCGGCGGTGCCGTTGCCGCAGGCGCAGACGACCTTCAGCGGCCGGCTCAGGCGGCACCGGGCGGCGGCGTCGGCGATGTAGCGCTCGGCCATGCCCGCAATAGCGATGACCGAGCCGCCCGACCGGGGCTCGAAGCGCCCTTCGAGGACGATGGCCTTGAGGGCCGAAATCTCGTCCGGGCCAAAAGTGACCGGCGGGTTGGCCCCCATCTTCACGCCGGTCCAGCCGTTTTCGTTGTGGCTGGCTGTGACCATCGCCACGCATGGAGCCGGCAGGTCGAACTGGGCGAAATAGGCGGTCGGGGACAGCGCCAGTCCAATGTCCAGCACCTCGCAACCGGCCGCGACCAGACCCAGCGTCAGGGCCTGCTTCACGGACAGCGAATAAGAGCGGTAGTCGTGACCCACGATGATGCGGCGCTCGCCGAGGCTATGGATATAGGTCCCCAGACCGAGGCCGAGCGCCTGGACGCCAAGCAGGCTGATGTCCGGGCCGAGCAGCCAGCGGGCGTCGTATTCGCGAAATCCGGTCGCCTTGACCTGCGGAATGCTCTCATAGGCCGCGGTGTTGGGGCTGAGGTCTTGGCGCGGGCGCAGCAGCATGGCGGAGGGCTCGTTAAGGCGCGATGGCCCAGGGATCAATGTCTGACGGCCGCTGGCGGCTGCTTGAGAGGCGCGGCGGGCGCCGCCCGCTCCCCCGCCGGCCAGACCAAAGCCAGAGCCACCAGGGCGACTGCCAGCAGCGCCATGGCGGCGAGGACGATCCGATCGGACATCGGCGCCCTATAGCCGCGAGCACCGGCCACGCCCAGGGGCGGCCGCGCTTGACGGCCGCCCCGGTCTGCGACGCGCTCACCATCGACCGAACCCCATGGCATCAGTAGGTGAGTGGATGGTGGGGTTAGTATTGTTTGATGGGGTGGAGTCGTGTTCGGAGTCGGGCTGAAGGCGGAGGCGAGAGCATTGACGTGACGTCGCGAGGCCAACCTATGATGGGTTTCGAGGCGATGAATTGGATGGTGATCGCCGGCCTCGGCGTGGCTTTCGCCATCGCCTGGATAACCCCGTTCGATCGGGCCTTCGCGGCGGCCACCTTCGGCATACCGCTCCTGCGCGGCGTGGATTCGCCAGCAACGAAATCGCCCGCACCAGCGTGCATCTGCTGCTGCAGCCGTTGTTGACGGTTCTCATTTAGTGAGACCACTCGCATGGCCCATCTCCGCTCTGCTTGACGGGCGCGCCGCCCGCCTCTAGCCGGGCTTCATGGCCACCCTCGTCCTGCTGCGTCACGGCCAGAGCCGGTGGAACCTGGAAAACCGCTTCACCGGCTGGGTGGATGTCGACCTCTCCGAACAGGGCGAGGCGGAGGCGTCGCGGGCCGGGGCCCTGATCGCCAATGCCGGTCTGGTGTTCGACCGCTGCTTCGCCTCGGTGCAGACGCGCGCCATCCGCACCGGCTGGATCGCCCTGGCGGCCTGCGACCAGGCCTGGATCCCGATGGCCAAGTCGTGGCGCCTGAACGAGCGTCACTATGGCGCCCTCACCGGCCTCGACAAAGCTGACACGGCGGCCCGCTACGGCGCCGAACAGGTCAAGATCTGGCGCCGCTCCTACGATATCGCTCCGCCGCCGCTGCCGCAGGGCGGTCCCTACGACCTTGGCGGCGACCGTCGGTACAAGGGCGTCACGGTCCCGGCGACAGAGAGCCTGAGGACAACGCTTGAGCGCGTCATGCCCTATTGGCTGGACGAAATTGCTCCGGTCCTGAACACCGGCGAGACCGTCCTGGTGGCCGCTCATGGCAATTCCCTGCGGGCGATCGCCAAGCATCTGTTCGGCCTTTCCGAATCGGGCGTCGTCGGGTTGGAGATACCCACTGGCAATCCGCTGGCGATTGCACTTGACGCCGACCTGGCGCCGCGTTCGGCGGCCTATCTCGACCCCAAGCGCGCCCAGCCGCTGCCTATGCCTGGCTAAGACGAGAAAAGGCGGCGGCCGCTATTGGTCGCCGCCCCTTCGATCTCAGGTCCGACGCGAGATCAGGCCGCGGCCTTGCCCTCGATGAGGGCATCGGCCTTGGGGCTGGTGATCTCCACCCGCCGCGGCTTGAGCGCCTCCGGGAGCTCGCGGCGCAGCGAGACCGAGAGCAGGCCGTCGGCCAGCTGGGCGTCGGTGACGATTACATAGTCGGCGAGCTGGAACCGACGCTCGAACCCGCGCTCGGCGAGGCCCCGATGCAGGTAGCGCTTGGTTTCGTCATTGGACGTCTTGCGGCCTTGGACGGTGAGCAGGTTTTCCTTCACCTCAATGGCCAGTTCATCCGACTTGAAGCCGGCGACGGCGATATCGATTCGATAACTGTTCTCGTCGGTCCGCTCGATATTGTAGGGCGGATAACCGGCAGCGGACTCGGTGGAGGCCGCGTCGAGCAGGTCGGCGAGACGGTCGAAGCCGACGACGGAACGGTACAGGGGGGAGAAGTCGATCGTACGCATGAGAAGCATCCTCCTAAAGCGAAGCAAGGTTGCGTTGTGGAGCGGACCTTCCGCGCGCCTGATGACGACGCAGCCTGATCCGAGAGGCCCGAAGCGCCTCCGCCGTCGAAGATGGGTCCGGCGACTCTCGCCTGCAAGAGGGTCTAAGCATTGTTCACTTGCCTCGCCGGCGGCCGCACGTTAGCGCTTTTGACCGACCATCCCATTGAGAGGACCTTCGAGGATCATGGCTACGCTTCAGGAAATCACCGACCGCATGAAGACCGCGGTCGGTTCGGACTCCGGCCTCGGCAAGACGCTGAAGTTCAATCTCAAGGGCGACGGCTTTATCTTCATCGACGGCGGCTCGGTGACCAACGAAGACAAGCCGGCTGACCTGACCATGACCATCTCCTCCGCCGATCTCGAAGCCATGGGCCAGGGCAAGCTCGACGCCATGACCGCGGTCATGACCGGCCGTCTGCAGCTTTCGGACATGGGCACCGCCATGGCGCTGCAGGGCAAGATGCAGGCGCTCTTCGCCAAGATGACCTGAGGGTGGGCGGCGACGCCGCTCCCCTGATCTCGACGGCCGCGGCGCCCGTTCCAGAAGGTGCGGCGGCCGAATGGGTGCGCGGCGATGGCGGCGCCAGGCTGCGGGCGGCGCTGTTCGCCGCGACCGCGCCGTCCAGCGGCTCGGTGATCCTCAGCCCTGGGCGCAGCGAACCGATCGAAAAATATTTCGAGGCCGTCGGCCGCCTGACTGGGGCCGGCTTTACCGTGCTCGCTCACGACTGGCGCGGTCAGGGGCTATCACGGAGTGCGCGAGACGGCCCGCGCGGCGACGCCCGCGGCTGGCGGCCATTTGTCGCCGACTTCCAACGGCTGTTGGCGGCGTTCGCCGACCGGCTCCCGAAGCCCTGGCTGGCGATCGGCCATTCCATGGGCGGCTGCCTCACCTTACTGGCTATGGCGGAGGGTGAGACCCGTTTCGCCGCCACCCTGCTCTCGGCCCCGATGCTCGGTCTCAACACCGGCGACATCCCCGAGCCGGCGGCGCGGCTAGCGGCCCGGATCAGCACCCTCTTCGGGCGCGGCTCGCAACCGGCCACTAAGGCCAGCGCCGCCCCAGACGCGTTTTCGCGCAACATCCTCACCCACGACGCCAATCGTTACGCCCGCAACCTCGCCCAGATCGTCGAAGCCCCGCAGCTTGCTGTCGGCGCGCCGACCTGGGGTTGGCTGGATTTCGCCTTTGCCGCCACCCGGCGGCTGGCCGTGGGCGCCGGTGCGGCGATGATCGCCACGCCCTTGACCGCCGTCCTGGCCGGCGACGAGAAGCTGGTAGACAACGTCGCCGCGCGCCGCACCCTGGCGCGGGTCCAAGGTGCGAGGGTGGTGGAGGCCCCGGGCGCCTATCACGAGTTGATGCAGGAAACCGACACCGTTCAAACCCTGTTCTGGGCCGAGTTCGACGCACTGGTCGATCGGCTCCGCGGCGGCTGAAGCCCGTCAGTGTTCCTTCAGCGGGTGCTCGCGCGTCTTCAAGGCATCGGCCAGCCGCATCTTGGCCGAGCCCGGGGCGAGGGGCTGCTGCTGGTCCGGGTGCGGCGCCCAACCGGTCAAGGTGACGATATCGAACCGGGCGGGGATGCGGCCGTCCGGCTCGGCGAAGCGCTCGCCATAGAGGGCTGCCATTTTGTCCAGAATTGCGCGCGTTAGCGGCAGCGGCGGGCGGTCGATAAGCGCGCTCCCCTCCGCCATGGCGCGAAGATCGGCCAACAGCCGAAAAGGGTGCGAATAGCGGACTGTGACGGTCTCGACATCCGCCACCGGCAGGGCGAATCCGGCCCGCTGCAGTAACGCCGCCCCATCGAATGGATCCAATAGCGGTGAAATCCGCGGTCCAGCCCCACCACGAACCGCAATCTCGGCTTCGGTGAGGCATTGGCGCAGTTCCGTAAGACTCGATCCGCCGATCAAGGCGCCGATGAACAGGCCGTCCGGTTTCAGGCCGCGCCGGATTTGAATTAACGCGCCCACCAAATCGTCGACCCAGTGCAGGTCCAGGGCCGAGACGACCAGATTAAGCGACGCGTCCGCGAAGGGCGGCCGGGCGGGATCGGCGACCAGGCGCGGTCCCTCCGCCAGCATCGCAGCGGTCAGATCAGACTCGACCAGCCAGTCAACTTTCGCCGACCCGGCCTTCATCGCCCGCCGCAACGAGCCCGTTCGAGCCCCAAGATCGACCGCGATCGGGAACCGACGGTTGATGCCGGCCAGGCGTTCGACGATGTCGACCGCCGCACGATCCTTGAGGAAGCTCTCGAATCCGGCCGCGGCTCGCCGCAGGCGCAGGCGGCGCAGCGAAAGATCGAAGAGGCGCGGCGGCGCGGACATTCCGCTGGGCTATCGCAAGCCCGGACTGCGTGCAAAGCTGGCGCCATGAATCTTGGCGCCCGACCAGCGGAGCGGATCTCGACGATGGTGGCCAGGTGCCCGTCGACTGTCCGTGGGCTTGGATCTCGAACCCTCGATTTGCTGTTGCCGCCGCGCGCCCTCGATGGCGGCGGGGCCGTGATCAGCAATGGCCTCAGCGCCGAGGCGTGGGGCCGAATTCACTTTATCGAGGCCCCGGTCTGCGATGGCTGTGGGGCTCCGATGCGCTATGACACCAAGGTTCGCTGTCCAGCCTGCCAGACGCGGCCGCCGGCGTTCGATCGTGGCCGAGCGGCGTGTCTCTATGACGACGCCTCCCGCGATCTGATCCTCAGGTTCAAACACGGCGATCGTACAGATCTGGCCCCGCTGTTCGCGCGCTGGTTGGCCAGGGCCTGCGCCGACATCGCCGGCGAGCTTGACGCCGTCGTTCCGGCGCCCTTGCATCCGCTGCGCCTGCTCGCCCGCCGCTACAATCAGGCGGCCGAGATCGCGCGGCCGCTAGCCCGTCACCTTGGCGTTGCCTGCTGGCCGGACGCCCTCATCCGGCGCAAACGCACGGCCAGTCAGGCCGGAAAATCCGGCGACGCCCGACGGCGCAATCTGGCCGCGGCCATCGTCGCCTCGAAACGAGCCGCGATCGCCGGCGCACGGCTGCTGGTCGTCGACGACGTGCTGACGACCGGGGCCACGGCCGAAGCCTGCGCCCGGGCGCTGAAGGCGGCCGGAGCGGCCAGCGTCGACCTCGCGGTGGTGGCCAGGGTTCACACCCGGGCCCTCGAGGCTATATGACGGCGCTCCAGCGCATCTCGGAACATCATGGTTAAGGTCACCATCTACACCCGTCCCTTCTGCGGCTATTGCGCGCGAGCGCTTACGCTGCTGCGCGCCAAGGGCTTCGAGGTGGTCGAGATCGAGGCCGGCTTCGATCCGGCCAGGCGCAGTGAGATGGTCGCCCGCTCCGGCCGTCAGACCTTTCCGCAGATCTTCATCGGTGAGACGGCTATTGGCGGTTGCGACGATCTCTTCGACCTCGATCGCGCCGGCCGCCTCGACGCCCTTGCAGGCGGCGGCTGAGATGCTCGATGTCGCGCTTCTCCAGTTGCGCACACCGGCCAATCAGGCCGACGCCCTGGCGCACGTCGCGCCACTCGTCGACGAAGCCGCGAATGGCGGAGCGCGGCTGATCCTCACGCCCGAGGGCACTAACCTTTTGCAGCGCGATCGCGCCGCCCTGCTGGCCGCCGTGCGGCCGGCCGATCAGGACGTCTGCGTGCTTGGGTTGCGGGAAAAGGCCAACCAGCACGGCGTGTGGATTCTCGTCGGCTCGGCGATGCTCGCCGGTGCGGGCGACAAGGCGGTCAATCGCTCGCTCCTGATCGACCCGAGCGGCGCGATCGTCGCGGCCTATGACAAGATCCATCTCTTCGACGTCGATCTGGCTGGGGGCGAACGCTACCGTGAGTCGACCAGCTTCACGCCGGGCGAACAAGCCGTGACCGCCGAAGTCGACGGCGTCCGCCTCGGCCTCAGCGTCTGCTACGATCTGAGGTTCGCGGCCCTCTACCGGGCCCTGGCCAAGGCCGGCGCTCAGGTGTTGTCGGTTCCGGCCGCCTTCACCCGCCCTACCGGCGAGGCCCACTGGCGTGTGCTGCTCCGCGCTCGCGCCATCGAGACCGGGGCTTTCGTGCTCGCCGCCGCCCAGGGCGGTTCGCATCAGGATGGCCGCGCCACCTTTGGCCATTCCGCGGTCATCGGTCCGTGGGGCGAAGTCCTCGCGGAGGCTGAAGACGACCGGCCGGGCATAGTTCGCGCCCGTCTCGACCTTGGCGAAGCCGCCAAAGCCCGCGCCAGCATACCGGCGCTCCAACACGACCGGGTGTTCACCGGTCCATGATCCGCTATGCCCTCGCCTGCGAACACGAGCATGAATTCGAGGCCTGGTTCGGGGCTTCGGACGATTTCGATCGACAGCGCGACAATGGACTTCTGGCCTGCCCAGTGTGCGACAGCGGGGTGGTGCGCAAACAGATCATGGCCCCGGCCGTCACCGCGGGCTCCTCGCCTCGCGAACGGCGATCGGTGGTGATGGACGCGTTCGGCGCCATCCGAGCCCACATCGAGGCCCACTTTGACTATGTCGGCGATCGCTTTGCCGCCGAGGCGCGGGCCATCCACGCCGGAGACGTCGACGCCCGCGGCATTTTTGGCGAGGCTTCGCCGGCGGAGGTTCGCGCTCTGGCCGAGGACGGCGTCCCGATCGCCCCGATGCCGCCGGCGGCCCCGAAGAAGACCGAGGTCAACTGACGATCCGCGTCAGATGCGCGTCGCGGTCATCATATAGTTGATCGCCGTATCGGCGGACCTTCGCCAGCGCCCGCCCAGCGGATCGAACGCCAGTCCCGCGGCCGCCTGTGGCTCGAAGCCGGCGCCCCGCAGCCAGCCGCCGAGTTCGTCCGGAGTTATGAACTTGCGCCAGTCATGGGCCCCCGCCGGCGCCCAACGCAGCAGATATTCGGCGGCGATCTTGCCTAGGGCAAGCGAGCGCCAAGTCCGATTCAGGGTCGAAACGATAGCGATGCCGCCGGGGCGGGTCAGGGCAGCCAATTCAGTCAGGAACGCGCGCGGGTCGGTGACATGCTCGATCACTTCAAGGGCCAGCACGGCGTCGAAGTCCGACTCGCCAGCGGACACCAATGCTTCGGCGGTCGCTTCGCGATAATCGATGGCGAGGCCGGCGCCATCGGCGTGGGCCCTGGCAATGTCGAGGCTCACCCCGGCGGCGTCGACAGCGGTCACTGCAAAGCCCAGTCGGGTCATCGGTTCGGCGACCAGGCCGCCGCCGCAGCCGATGTCCAGTAATCGAAGCCCGAAGAATGGCGTCCGCGATCGCCCATCGCGGCCGAAATGCGCCAGACAGGTCTCGCGGATTACGGCGAGGCGAGCCGGATTCATCCGATGCAGCGGCGCGAACTTGCCGTTCGGATCCCACCATTCCCGAGCCACCGCCGCGAAGCGGGAGAGGTTGTCCGGATCGACACTGGAATCCATCGCCGCTCCTTAGCCTGCCCGGCCGTCCTTGTCCCGGTCTTGCGGCCCCGTTAGAAGCGCCACGCGCGCGGAGGCCCGGTGACCCGTCTGGTGATGAAATTCGGCGGCACTTCGGTGGCCGACCTTGAGCGCATCCGCCGCGTCGCCGCCCTGGTCGCCGCCGAGGCGCAGGCGGGCCGCCAGGTCGCCGTGGTGGTTTCGGCCATGGCCGGTAAGACCAATGAACTGGTCGCCTGGACCGACGGCGCCGGATCGGCCAGCGCAAATCTTTCCCCGTGCGATGATGAATACGACGCCGTCGTCGCTTCCGGCGAACAGGTCACTGCCGGACTACTGGCCTTGGCGCTGCGCAATATGGGATTGCCGGCCCGCTCATGGCTCGGCTGGCAGGTGCCCATCCTGACCGATGGCGCCCACGGCCAGGCGCGGATCGAAGACATTCCACCGGCCAACCTCGACAAAGCTCTGGCGGGCGGCGAGGTGGCGGTGATCGCCGGCTTCCAGGGCCTGACCCGCGACCATCGCCTGACGACCCTTGGGCGGGGTGGATCCGACACCACCGCCGTGGCTATCGCCGCAGCGATCGGCGCGGCGCGCTGCGACATCTATACTGACGTCGACGGCGTCTACACCACCGATCCCCGGATTGAAGCCAAGGCCCGGCGTCTGGCCCGCATCTCCTATGAAGAGATGCTGGAGATGGCCTCGCTCGGGGCCCGGGTTCTGCACACCCGTTCGGTGGAGATGGCCATGGCCCACGGCGTGTTGGTCCGCGTGCTGTCGAGCTTCGTCGAGCCGGGCGCGAATGTGGCCGAAGGCACCATTGTCTGTGACGAGGAGGATATCGTGGAGAAACGGATCGTCAGCGGCGTGGCGTTTTCACGCGACGAGGCCAAGATCAGCCTGTTCGGCCTGCCCGACCATCCCGGCGTCTCGTCGGAGATTTTCGGCCGTCTGGCCGACGCCAATGTCAATGTCGACATGATCGTCCAAAGCCACGCCCGCCACGCCGGGGCCGCGAATATGGAATTCACGGTCGGCAAACGCGACGCCGCGCGAGCGCTGGACATTGTCAACGCCGCCCAGGATGCCATTGGCTTCGAGCAAGTGGCAGTCGACGAGGACGTCGCCAAGGTCTCGGTGATCGGAGTGGGCATGCGCAGCCATGCCGGGGTCGCCAAGACGATGTTCGGCGCCCTCGCTGAAAAGGGCGTCAACATCCAGGTCATCTCGACCTCGGAAATCAAGATTAGCGTCCTGATCGAGGCCGCCTACACTGAACTTGCGGTGCGCGCCCTGCACGCCGCCTATGGACTCGATCAAGTCTAGAAACGCCGCGTTTCCGCCCCGAGATCAGGAGTGAAGTCTGTTATTGGCCTCGCCTGACCGTCAGACTGGGAGATGACGACCATCGCACCGCCCGCCTCCGGCCTCGCGCTTCGCGGTCCGCGCAGTCTGCTGCGGCAGATTCGCGAAGCCATGGCTGGGGAGGGGCCGACCCAGGCCAAGCTGGCTCTCGTCGTGCGCACCATCGCCCTGTCGATGGTCGCCGAAGTTTGCTCGATCTACCTTCGGCGGGCCTCGGGCGAGATGGAGCTTTTCGCCACCGAGGGCCTCGATCCCGGCGCCGTCCACCTCACCCAACTCAAGCCCGGCGAGGGCTTGGTTGGCGAGATCATGCGCTCAGGTCGGCCGCTCAACCTGCCGGATGCCCCCAGCCACCCCGCCTTTTCCTATCGGCCGGAAACCGGCGAGGATCCCTTCCACGCGTTTTTGGGCGTTCCCTTGCTGCGCGGCGGGCGGGCGATCGGCGTCCTGGTGGTCCAGAACCGCACCAGCCGCATCTACGCCGACGACGATATCGAGGATCTGCAGATCATCGCCATGGTCCTGGCGGAGATGGTGGCCGCCGGCGACCTGTTATCGCGCGAAGAGCTCAAGGACGTCGAAATCGCGCCCCGGCGCCCAGACCGCGTCAAGGGCGCCCGGCTGGCGGAGGGTCTGGCCTTCGGCATCGCGGTGCTGCACGAGGCGCCGGTTGCCCCCGGGCGGCTGCTGTCCGAAGACTCGGTCGCCGAAGAGGCGCGTCTGGCCAAGGCGATCGTTGGGCTTCAGGTCCAGATCGACGCCATGCTCGAGGGCCACGAAGGCGTTCTCGGGGCGTCCTACGACGTGCTCGAGACCTATCGGATGCTGGCCCACAGCCGCAGCTGGAACCACTCCCTGCAGGATGCCGTCCATTCGGGCCTGACCGCCGAGGCGGCGGTCGAGCGGGTCCGCTCCGAACATCGCGCCGGCCTCGGCCAGGCCCGAGATCCCTATCTGCGTGAGCGAGTCCACGATCTTGAGGACCTGAACGATCGGCTGCTACGTCACCTGGCCGGCGACGGCGGCGCGGCGCGCGACCTGCCCGAGGATGCGATCCTCATCGCCCGCAACCTCGGACCGGCCGAACTCCTGGAGTACGACCGGCGCCGGCTGCGCGGCCTGTTGCTCGAGGAAGGCTCGCCCGCCAGCCATGCGGCCATCGTCGCCCGCGCCCTCGACATCCCCTGCGTCGGCCGGCTGCCGGGGTTGCGCGACAAGGTCAATGAAGGCGATCCGGTGATCGTCGATGCCGAGATGGGCGAAGCTTACCTTCGTCCGAGGGCCGATGTGGTCAAGGCGGTTAAGGCCCGCATCGGGGTTCGCGCCGAGCGTCGGGCCGAATTCGCGCGCCTGCGCGACACGCCGGCGTTCACCTCGGATGGGGTGAAGATCGAGCTGATGATGAACGCCGGCTTGGCCGTCGATCTTGATCTTCTGGCCGCGTCCGGCGCCGAGGGCATCGGCCTGTTTCGCACCGAATTTCAGTTCATGGTCTCGGAGGATCTGCCGCGCTTTTCGGCTCAGGCCGACCTCTACGGCCGGGTTCTCGACGGCGCCCAGGGCCTCCCGGTGACGTTTCGAACACTCGATCTGGGCGGCGACAAGGTGCTGCCCTATCTGGACGCCGAGCGGGAGGACAACCCGGCGCTGGGCTGGCGAGCCATTCGCATGGGCCTGGATCGACCGGCCCTGCTGCGTATGCAACTTCGGGCCTTGATCGCCGCAGCCGGCGGCCGGCCGCTGCGGGTAATGTTCCCGCTGGTCGCCAGCGTCGAAGAATTTCGCGCCGCCCGCGCCCTCGTCGATCACGAAACCGCCTGGGCCCAGCGCCGTGGCCGTCCCAGCCCCTCGCGCCTCAGTGTCGGGGCGATGATCGAGGCTCCGTCACTGCTTTGGCATCTCGATGCGCTTCTGCCGCTGACGGATTTTGTCTCGGTCGGCACCAATGATCTGATGCAATATCTGTTCGCCGCGGATCGCGGCAATCCCCGCACCGCCGATCGCTACGACCCCTTGTCGCCGCCAGCGCTCCGGGCCCTCAAGACCATTCAGGAGACCAGCGCGCGCATCGGCGCTCCAGTCTCGGTATGTGGCGAGATGGCCGGTCGGCCCATGGAGGCTTTCGCGTTGGTCGGGCTGGGTTTCGAACGGCTGAGCATGCCGCCCACCGGCATCGGGCCGGTCAAGCAGATGGTGCTGTCGTGCGACCGCGGCGCGGCGATGCGCGGCGTCGAGAGTCTGCTCGCCAGCTCGGCCAGTTCGGTGCGGGCCGAGATCGAAGCCCTGGCCCGCAAGCTGCATGTCGAGGTCTGACCCGGGACCGCGAATCTATGGGCGGCCGTTGAAAGCCGCCGGCGCCTCTGATATCCGCAGGACGTCGGGATGGTGGCGCCAATGAGTACGCGTACGGCTTCCACAAGCGAGGATTCCCCGGGCGTCGCCGCCGATCTGGCGGCCCTGCGCCCGGCGCGGCTGACGCTTAGCGAACTCGGCCATATCGGCGAAGCCTTGCGGGACGCGCGCCAAAGTCTGGGCATGGAGCTCGACGACATAGCCCAGGCCACTCACATCAGAGCCTCTTATCTCGCCGCGCTCGAGGGTTTCGCGCTCGACGGCCTGCCGGCGCGGCCATTCGCGGTCGGCTATTTGAAGGCTTATGCGCGCGCCCTGGGCATTGATCAGGACGCCGCTGTGGAGCGTTTCCGGCGCGAGGCCCCCGAGCACGATGACACCCTGCGCGCGCCGCTGGGTTCGGCCATGCGCCGGCAGGGCCGGCTTCGCTCCCTGGCCGGAGCCGTTCTGGTGATCGTGCTCGGCTATTCGGCCTGGAACCTCGCGGTCCGCCTGCGCACCCAACGGCCGCGGGCGGTCGTGGCGGCCGCGGCTCTGCCCTCCGCACCTCGCCTTCCGAACGGGCCTGCCATCCTCGGCGCGCCATTGCCGGCCCCGCCCGAGGCGACGACCCCGCCTCCCTATGTGACCCCAGGCTTGGCCGCCGCCACCGCCGCCAAGGGCCCGACAGCCGCAGCTGAAATCACCGCGCGCATCGCCGCCGATGCCCAAGCCGCCCGGCCGGCCAATGCAGTCATATCCGGCGCACCGTTCATGGCCCACGGGACAGTCTTCGGCGCCAGCCACGGAACGGTCATCATACAGGCGGTGGAGCCGCTGTCGCTGGTCGTGCGCGGCGGCTCAGCGGTCTATTTCGCTCGCCAACTGGCCGCAGGCGAAGCCTGGCGCGCGCCCTCCGTCGCCGGGCTGGTCGTCGATGTCGACGTTCCGGCCGTCGCCGAAGTTTACGTCTCCGGCAAGGCGATCGGGCCTCTGACGGCCGGCCGCACACCGGTCGCGGCCTTGCAGGGCCGCCCAGCCAAGCCTTGAGTCTCGGCCAAGTCTGGGGCCAAGACTTGGGATCGTCATCAATCGGCTCTATCTTAGTGGGGCAATGAGCCAAGACCATACCCGCCTTCGCCCCTGGCGCCACATCGAGCGCCGCAAATCTCGTCAGATTCATGTCGGCTCGGTGCCGATTGGCGGCGACGCCCCGATCGCGGTTCAGTCGATGACCAACACGGTGACCGGCGATGCGGCCGCCACAATCGAACAGATCCGCCAGCTTGAGGAGGCAGGGGCGGATATTGTCCGCGTGTCCTGTCCCGACGAGGACGCTACGGCGGCCTTCAAGACGATCGCGCGGGCGGTGCAGGTTCCGCTCGTGGCCGACATCCATTTTCACTACAAGCGTGGCATCGAGGCGGCCAAGGCTGGCGCTGCCTGCCTGCGCATTAATCCCGGCAATATCGGTTCGCCACAACGGATCAAGGAAGTCATCCAGGCAGCCCGCGACCACGGCTGTTCGATGCGCATCGGGGTCAATGCCGGCTCGCTCGAGCGGGAGCTGCTGGAGCGCTATGGCGAGCCTTGTCCGGACGCCATGGTCGAAAGCGCCCTGAGCCACGTCCGCATTTTGCAGGATCACGACTTCCACGAATTCAAGATCAGCGTCAAAGCCTCGGACGTGTTCATGACTGTCGCCGCCTATCAGATGCTGGCCGAGGCGGTGGATTGCCCGCTGCATCTGGGCGTCACCGAAGCCGGGGCCCTTCGGTCGGGCACCATAAAGACGGCGATCGGCCTCGGATCGCTCCTTTGGGCGGGCATCGGCGACACGATTCGCGTGTCCTTGGCCGCCGACCCGGTCGAGGAGATCAAGGCTGGCTTCGATATCCTTAAGTCGCTGGGCCTGCGCCATCGCGGGGTCAACATCATCGCCTGCCCCTCGTGCGCGCGCCAGGGCTTCAACGTCATCGACACAGTCGGCAAGCTTGAGGAACGGTTGGCGCACATCTCCGCCCCCATGAGCCTTTCGATCATCGGTTGCGTGGTCAACGGACCGGGCGAAGCGCTGATGACCGATCTTGGATTCACCGGCGGCGGCAAAGGTGCCGGCATGGTCTATGTGGCCGGCAAGGCCGATCACAAACTCGACAACGACAGGATGATCGACCACATCGTGGAACTGGTCGAGTCCCGCGCCGCCGAGATCGAGGCGGAAGTTCCGCGCGTCGCCGCCGAATAGCCTTGCCTTGCGCGCCATTGCGCCACGGCGTTAGCTGTCGTTTCTTTTCAAGGCCGCAAAGGATACGGGCATGTCCGTAGACGGAACCTGGAAGACCAGCGTCAATTCGCCCATGGGCGTGCAGGAGGGTGAACTGGTCATCACGGCGGCCGGCGACACCTTTAACGGTGTGATGAAGGGGCGCATGGGCGAACAGGAGGTTACTGGCAAGCTCGAAGGCGACACCTTGACCTGGTCGGCGAAAATCACCTCGCCGTTTCCCATGACCTTGGAGTTCACCGCTACTGTGAACGGCGACTCGATGAGCGGGGCCGTCAAGGCCGGAGCGTTCGGATCTTCGCCGCTGTCCGGGACCCGCGCCTGAGCTTCAACCCCGGCGGGCGCGTATGCGGCTGCCCTGGAGACTCGTCGCGGCTTAGTTTTGCACAGGGGGATGCGTCATGTTCGTCAACCATCACCGCCCGCCGATCGTCGCTCAGACCCTCGTCGATAGCTGCTGGGCGGCCGCCCTCGATAGCTGGTCGCAGGCCGACCCGCACATTCCTCATCACACCCAGGCCGGGTTGATCACACTATGGGGTGAAGGGGCCACTGGCGGCATCACCCCGGCCGCCAAAATCCCGCACATCGCCCAGACACTTGGACTGGCCTGGGGAGGTTTCGATAGCGCCGGATTCTCTCAATACGTCTACAACCACATCGCCGAGGGCTATCTGTTTTGCGCCTATACGCGCCAGTCATACACTCACGCGGTGATCTTCTACGCCCTCGACAATACCCAGGCCCGGCGCGGCCAGCGGCTGTCGTTCATGGATCCAGATGGCGGCCACTATCGGCATCACAGCCTGGATTGGTTCGAGTCTCGCGGACCTTTTGTGCTGATGCGCAAGGCATGAGCGCGCCGCCTTCGCCGACTGGCCATCCTTGACAACGCTCGTCTCGGCCTGGACGGCGACCAAGCAGCGTCTCGCCGACGCCGGAATCGACAGCCCGGTGATCGACGCCCGTATGCTTGTGGAAACCGCGGCCGGGGCCAGCCGCGCCGACATCCTCGCCGATCCGCAGCGCCCGCTCGATAGCGGTCAGAGCGAAGCCCTGGAACAACTCGTCGCGCGTCGCGAAAAGCGTGAGCCGCTCAGCCACATCCTGGGCGCCAAGGGCTTTTGGAAGATCATGCTGAAGGTGACTCCAGCGGTGCTGACGCCGCGACCGGATACCGAAACCATCCTCGATGTGGTGCTGCCGCTCTTTGCCGAGAACGAGGCTTTCAGCGTCCTCGACCTGGGTGTCGGATCGGGCGCCATTCTGCTGGCTATTCTCGCCGAGCGCCCGGCAGCGCGCGGGCTCGGGGTCGACGCGTCCGATGAGGCCCTGGCGGTCGCCCGCGACAACGCCGCCAATCTTGGCCTGGCTTCGCGAGCGGCGTTCACCCATACCGATTGGACCGCCGGGCTGGAGGGCGAACGGTTCGACCTTGTCGTGTCCAATCCGCCCTATGTGCGCAGCGGCGATATCGCCAGGCTGGCCCCGGAAGTCAGCGATCACGAGCCCCGCCTGGCCCTCGATGGCGGTCGCGACGGCCTTGCGGCCTTCAGAGTTCTGGCCCCGCAGATTCTTCGGGTTCTCAAACCGTCGGGCCGGTTCGCGGTCGAGTTCGGCGAAGGCCAGGGCCCCAGGGTCGAGGCGCTGTTCGCCGCCGCCGGCGCCCAGCAGCTGGCCCTTGCCCGAGATCTTACCGACCGCGACCGGGTTTTGAGCGGCCGCAAGAAAGGGCTTGGATAAGGACCTCCGACACGCTACATCCTTGGGTGTTTCCTTCCCATCGTCGGCATGAGCGCGTTTGACCGACGCGGCGCGGCGGATGGCGCTCGAAAGGTTCGAGCGTTTCGTCAATCGGAAACGGGAACCAGGCGCGTTCGCAGAGGCTTTAGCGCGCTTGCTCCCTGCAACTCGTGATCCCGGGCCAAGCGCGGCCCGTTCGCCCTATAGGTCGGAACCCGATGAGAGATTTCAAAGGCATGAAGCGCAATCGCAACCGCAACCGCAACGGCGGGAGTGGTGGTGGCGGCGGTGGCGGCAAACCACAGAACAACGCCAACCGCGCGTTCGATTCCAATGGCCCCGATGGGGTCAAGGTGCGCGGCGCGGCACAGCACATCTATGAAAAATACCAGCAACTCGCCCGCGATGCGCACACTGCCGGCGACCGGGTGCTGGCCGAAAATCATCTCCAGCACGCCGAGCACTACTTCCGCACCCTGCGCGCCATGCAGCCGCAACGCTCGATCGCCGACATCATTGGCCGCGATCAGTTTGCTTCGGGCTATGACATCGATTTCGAAGACGAGAGCGGCGAAACCGCGGCGCTCGAGCCTGAGGCCGAAGAGGCGGAGGGCGAGCGGGCCGACGGCGAGCGTCCTCAGCGCCAGGAGTGGCGGAACGAAAACGGCGACCGCCAGGTCCGCCGCGACGATCGCTTCCGTGACGATCGTCCCCGGCGTGACGATCGCCAGCGTTATGAGCGCGGCGACCGTCCTCAGGGCGCCGAACAGCGTCCGGAGCGCCAGGACCGAGTCGAGCGTACAGACCGCTTTGAGCGCCAGGATCAGCGCCCATTCGACCGGCAAGACCGTCCGGACCGCCCAGACCGTGTCGAGCGTTCGGATCGCTTCGAACGCCAGGATCGCCCAGACCGTGTCGAGCGTTCGGATCGCTTCGAACGCCAGGATCGATTCGACCGGCAGGATCGCTTCGATCGCGGCGAGGTTGGCGATGCGCCGGCGGTGGCCGAGCCGCCCACCGGCCCCATGCTGCGCGCCGATGACGGCGAGATGAGCCATGCCCCCGCCTTCCTCCAGAGCCGCACGCCCGAGCCGCGGCCGGTCGAATCGGAGTCGGAAGCGGCGACTGAAGCGCCCAAGCCGCGCCGTCGCCGCGCCCCGCGCGAGGCCGCACCGGCCGAAGAATCCTGATCCGGCGTCCCTGATTTGTCGCCTTGACGGCGGCGACCTCGGCCGGTCTTCTGCCGCGCTGGGCCAGTTTGAAATCAAGGGACGCACGGGCATGGCATCGACGCGACATCCGGCATGGACGGCAGCGCTGGTCCTTGCCGCCGGTGCGGCCGCGGCCGCCGGCCTGACGGGCGCCGCGGCGGTCAAGGATCGTCAGGTCCACATGAAGGCGTTGGGCGCGGCCACCAAGGTCATCGGCGAACAGTTTCATTCGGGCGCCCCCGACATGGCGATCCTGCGCCTTCAGGGGGCCAAGATCGACGCGGCGGCCAAGGCGCTCCCAACCTGGTTCCCGGCCGGCAGCGGTCCGGCGGCGAGCGTCAAGACCAAAGCCCTGGCCCTGATCTGGACCGATCCAGCTCGTTTTGCGACCAAGGCCCACGACCTGGAGTTGGCCGCCGCCAAATTCGATCGTGCGGCCCAGGCCGGTGACGCCCAGGCGATTGGCCCCGCCGCTCATGACCTCGGGGCCGCCTGCAAGGGCTGCCATGAGACCTTCAAGGAGAAGGATCGCACCTGACCGTGCCGTCTGACGGCGTGCGCGTGCAGGTGTGGGATCTGCCCACTCGCCTCGTCCATTGGCTGGTTGCGGTTCTGATCGGCTTTTCGTGGTGGAGCGCCACCCACGATCGCCTGCCCTGGCACCGTTTGTCAGGCTACACCATCCTGGGACTGTTGGGCTTTAGGCTGATCTGGGGATTCGCTGGCCCTCGCACGGCCCGTTTCGCGGCCTTTCTTGCCGGTCCGGCGCGCCTTCGCGCCTATCTTTCCGGCGGCCTGCGTCCAACCCTCGGCCACAACCCGCTCGGTGGCTGGAGCGTGGCCGCCATGCTGGCGGTGTTGGGGCTCCAGGTTGGGCTCGGACTTTTCTCGATTGATGAAGACAGCCTCGAGCCGGGACCGCTGGCCGGGCTGGTGAGCTTCGATGCCGCCCGGACAATCGCCAGCCTGCATCACAAGCTATTCTGGGTGTTGGTCGGACTGATCGCCCTGCATCTGCTGGCTCTCGGATTTTACGCCCTGCGCGGCCACAATCTCACCGCCGCCATGATCAGCGGGCAGGCGCCGCTGCCGGATGGCGAGAGCGCACCGGAGCCGATCCCGGCCTGGCGCATCGCCGCCGCGGCGGCGGCGGCCGTCGCCTTCGCCTGGTGGATCGCCCATGGCTTTCGCCTGTGAGTGAAGGGCCGGCCTCATGGAGGGAATTGGTCGGGCCCGTGCACGCCGCCCGCACCGCCCTGGTCCTGTTGGGAATCTGGCTTAACGCCGCCGATAGCCTGGTCACCTCCACGATCATGCCGTCGGTGGCCGCCGATCTCGGCGGCTACGCCTGGTTCGGCTGGGCCGTGGCGATCTATCTGCTCGGCGCGATCCTGGCCGCCGCCAGCGCCGGCCAGCTTGCCGCCCGCTTTGGCCTCGCCAGGGCGATGAGCGCCGCCGCCGTCGTCTATGCTCTCGGCTGCGGGCTGAGCGCCATGGCACCCGGCATCGGCGCTTTCATGATCGGCCGCCTTGGTCAGGGTCTGGGCGGCGGCTGGGTCGTCGGTTTCTGCTACGTGGCCATCAGCCAACTGTTCTCCGACC
>DATBOH010000092.1:0-15779 GCA_036553915.1 Caulobacteraceae bacterium
CCGTTGACCACGATGTCGTATTGATAGGCGAGAATATCGAGCGGATCCTTGGTTTCGAGCGCCTCCAGTTCTCCCTGCGGCATCGAGAACGGATTGTGCGAGAAGTCCACATGGTTGGTCTCCTCGTTCATCTCGAACATCGGGAAGTCGACGATCCAGCAGAAGGCGAAACGGTCCTCCTCGATCAGTTTGAGCTCCTGGCCGATCCGGGTCCGGGCCTGGCCGGCGAAGCGGGCGAAGGTTTTGGGATCGCCGCCGACGAAGAACACGGCATCGCCGACGCCGAGGCCAAGCTGGGTGCGCAGCGCCTCGGTGCGTTCGGGGCCAAGACTGCGGGCGATCGGCCCGGCCGCTTCGCGGACGCCCGCCTCTTCGCGCCAGAAGATGTAGCCAAGCCCAGGCTGACCTTCGCCCTGGGCCCAGCCGTTCAGGCGGTCGCAGAAGGCCCGCGAACCGCCGCCAGGGCCTGGGATCGCCCAGACGGCCGCGCCCTTCGCTTCGAGCATGCGCGCGAAAACCCCAAAGCCGCCGCCTCGGAATGACTCGGAAATGTCGCACATGATCAGCGGATTGCGAAGGTCGGGCTTGTCGGTGCCATATTTGGCGATCGCCTCGCGGTAGGCGATGCGCGGGAACGGACAGGCCGTCACCGGCTTGCCGTCGGCGAACTCCTCGAACAGCCCGTGGATGATCGGCTCCAGGGTGGCGAAGACGTCTTCCTGAGTGGCGAAGCTCATCTCCAGATCGAGCTGATAAAACTCACCGGGCGAGCGGTCAGCGCGGGCGTCCTCGTCGCGGAAGCATGGCGCGATCTGGAAATAGCGATCGAAGCCGGCGACCATCAATAGCTGTTTGAACTGCTGCGGCGCTTGCGGCAGGGCGTAGAAGGTTCCTGGATGCAGACGTGAGGGGACCAAATAGTCGCGCGCGCCCTCGGGCGAAGAGGCGGTGAGGATAGGCGTCTGGAACTCGGTGAATGCGGCCGCCACCATTCGCCGCCGGATTGAATCAATCACCCGCGAGCGGAGAACGATATTGCGGTGCAGGGTCTCGCGTCGCAGATCGAGATAGCGGTATTTGAGCCGGATCTCCTCGGGGTAGTCCGGTTCGCCGAACACTGGAAGCGGCAGCTCCTCGGCCGCCGATAGCACCTCGGCCGCCTTGACCTGGACCTCGATCTCGCCGGTGGCCAGGGTCGGATTGACCGTACCCTCCTCGCGCTCGACAACCTCGCCATCAATCCGCACGACGCTTTCGGGCCGCGCGCCATCGAGGATCGTGAAACCGGGCGAGCCCGGATGGGCGACGAGTTGCGTCAGGCCGTGATGATCGCGAAGGTCGACGAACAGCAGGCCGCCATGATCGCGCTTACGGTGCACCCAGCCCGACAGCCGCGCCTCTGTGCCCGCGTCGGCCAGCCTCAAGGCGCCGCAGGTATGAGAGCGAAACGAGTGCATGAACGGGTTCTCGGCGAAAAAGGCGCGGAAGGGCGCATGGGCGGGGCGCCCTGTCAAGGCGGCGGCAATTGCGACTCAACGCGCAAGGCCTCATATTCATTTCACCGACTCAACAGCTGAAAGGAGGTGGTCCAGTGTCTCATTGTCTCCAACCGCGGTCGCTTGCGGCCTGGAGCCTTTTGACGGAGGCTCGCTCCTGACGGCGTCGTTGATGACGCGCTGAGGGATCAGGTCGCGGAACAGCCGGCGCAATGCCGGTTCGACTCCGCGGTCACGACGATGGAAGGGCCGGTTCGCTTCGATGCGAGCCGGCCCTTTGTCTTGCCAACCTGTTGTCCTGGCCGGCCGCCGAATTCAGAACCCAGCGCACTCGCGGTGTTCGACAAGGCCGACCGAAAGCTGGTGGAACTGGATCCTATAGGCGGTGCGCACCGCCTCCAGCCTGGCCCGCGTCGCTGCATCGGGCGAGATCAACAGCAGCAACACCCGGGAGCGCTCGTGGGTTGGGGCGCCGGAGGGCGCGCGCCAGCGGCCGTCAGCCACCCAGGTTGTCAGGCCTTCGGGAAATCGCGGTGTCACTTCGGTGTCGAGAAAATGGGTCCAGGCGGTTTCGTCCACCTGGCCGCCGCCGACCTGATCGGCGCCAAAGAAGAGCTCAGCGGAAATCATCGGCTTGAGACCGCGCGGGCAGTCCGGGTTCGAGCGGGCCTGAGCGGCGCTCGCCGCCAGGGCGAGAGCGGCGACGACAGCCAGGACCCTCATGCGCCGACGAGCTCGCGGCCGATCAGGAAACGGCGGATCTCATTGGTGCCGGCGCCAATGTCGTAGAGCTTGGCGTCACGCAGAAAACGTTCGACTGGAAACTCTTTCAGATAGCCAGCCCCGCCCAGCGCCTGGATCGCCTCCAGTGAGGTGCGGACGGCATTTTCAGAGGCCATCAATATGGCCCCGGCGGCATCGAAGCGGGTGGTCCGGCCGGCGTCGCACGCCTTGGCGACGGCATAGACATAGGCGCGGGCGGAATTGAGCGCGACATACATGTCGGCGATCTTGCCCTGCATCAGCTGGAAGGCGCCGATCGGCTTCCCGAACTGGCGGCGCTCGCGCACATAGGGCAGCACGACATCGAGGCAGGCCTGCATGATCCCCAAGGGGCCGCCAGCCAGCACTGTACGCTCATAGTCGAGACCGCTCATCAGAACGCCAGCACCGCCGTTCACCGGTCCGAGCACATTCTCCTCCGGCACCTCGCAGTCTTCGAACACCAGTTCGCCGGTGTCGGAGCCGCGCATGCCGGTCTTGTCGAGTTTGCGCGAGCACGAAAAGCCCTTGAAGCCTTTCTCGACCAGAAAAGCGGTCACGCCTCGGCTGGCCGCCGACGCCTCGGTCTTGGCATAGACCACCACGGTGTCGGCGTGCGGGGCGTTGGTGATCCAGAACTTGGCGCCGTTGAGCCGCCAGAGATCGCCGCTTCGTTCGCCGCGCAACTGCATGGACATAACGTCCGAGCCGGCCCCGGCCTCGCTCATCGCCAGGGCCCCGACATGTTCGCCGCTGATCAACGGCGGCAGATAGCGGCGCTTTTGTTCCTCCGATCCCCAGCGGCGGATCTGGTTGACGCACAGATTCGAATGCGCCCCGTACGACAGGCCGATCGAGGCCGAGGCGCGCGACACCTCCTCCATGGCCACGACATGTTCGAGGTAGCCGAGGCCAAGACCGCCATAGGCGTCCTCGACGGTGATGCCGTGCAGGCCTAGCTCACCCATCTTCGGCCAGAGCTGGCGTGGGAAGCTGTTGCTGATATCGATTTCAACCGCCAGGGGGGCAATCTGATCGGCGGCGAAGCGGGCGGTGGTCTCCCGGATCGCCTCGACGGTGTCGCCGAGACTGAAATCCATCATCGGTCCATGACTGGGTATCATCGCCCAAAGGATAGCGGCGGCGTGGAACAGCGCAACCGTGCCTGAACCTGGCTTGCCAGACCCGTTCACGCGCGATTCATTGCAACCTTGCCAGAGGTGAACGCTTAGATACCTGGTCACAGGAGCGACTTCGATGAACAAGACCGCACACCTTCTCCGCACTACGGCGCTGGCCGCGGCCGGGCTCGGCCTAGCGGTCGCCGCCGGATGCCAGAAGACCGCTCCAGCGGCCGCCAACACCGATCTGGCGGCGGCGCCGCCTCCGGTCGCCACCTTGCCAATGACCAATGCGCCGCCGCCTATGGCAGCGCCTGCGCCTCTGGCCGCCGCCCTGCCCGCCTATCGCGCTCCGAGGGCTAGGGTCGCCAATCGCTATGACGCCTACGCCTTCGACTACCGTGCCAATCGGGCCGCCTATGGCATCGGCGACGCACCGCCGGACTACACCTTCGACTATCAGGGCGAGCGGCCGTGGGCCTGGCAATCAGACAATGGCTACCAGACGGTCGTCGAGCCCCTTCCGGGCGGCAGCTATCGCTATTTCTATTACGCACCAGGGTCGGACACCCCCTACTATGTCCGCGATCCCAACTATGGTTATGGCTATCAGGGCGGCGCGGTGGTTGTCGTCTATGATCACTATGGCCGGCCCCTCAACATCGGCGACGGCGACCGGCGCTGGGACGAGGCTGGCCGATACATGGGCTGGGGCCGAAACCTGTACCGGGCCGAACATGGCCGCCACTATGGCGTCGCCCGCGCCGAGTGGGAGGCTCGCCGGCAGGGACTGGACGAGCAGCGGCGGAGCTGGTGGGACACGCGCCAGCAGAATCCCGACTGGGTCAACTACCAGCAACAGTACGGAGGCCAGGATCAGGCAAACTGGGACCGTGAGCGCTATCGCCGCGAGGCGGAGGCCTATCGCGTCGACCAGAACAGCAACCAACCGCAATGGGCGCAGCACGACCGCCAGGCGGCCATGGCCGTGGCCGGTGCGGCCGCCGTCGCCGGCGTCGCTGGAGCCGGCTACTTCGGCGCCCATCATGGCCGAGCGCCACAGCCGAACGTGCCGCCGCCGGCCAACCTCCCCGGACCGGGCGCGGGTCCCGGCAATCCGGCCTTTGCTCAGGCGCAATCGGCCCGCCAGGCTCAAATCGCCGCTCAGCAGGCCAGGTTGACCGCCCAGGCGCAGGCGGCCCAACAGGCCGAAGCCCAGGCTCGGGCCTCTGGCCAGGCGCGCGCCGCCCAGGCGGCGGCGGCCCGGCAGGCGGCCATCCAGGCTCAGCAAGCCCGGCTGGCGGCCCAGGCGCAGGCAACCCGCCAGGCCGAGATTCAGGCCGGCCAGGGCCGTGCGGCCCAAGCGGCGGCGACCCGGCAGGCGGCCATCCAGGCCCGACAAGCCCAGGAACAGGCGCGGGCTCAGGCAACCCGCCAGGCCCAAACCCAAGCCAGCCAGTCGCGCGCCGCCCAGGCCGCTGCAGCCCGACAGTCGGCCATCCAGGCCCGCCAGGCGGAGCAGCAAGCGCGCGCCCAGGCCTCACGCCAGGCCCAAGCCCAGGCCAGCCAGTCGCGCGCCGCTCAGGCAGCGGCGGCCCGGCAGTCCGCGATCCAAGCCCGCCAGGCCGAGCAGCAGGCGCGCGCCCAGGCCTCACGCCAGGCTGAAGCTCAGGTCAGCCAGCAGCGAGCGGCTCAAGCCGCGGCGGCTCGGCAGTCGGCCATTCAGGCCCGCCAGGCCGAGCAGCAGGCGCGGGCCCAGGCCTCACGCCAGGCTGAAGCTCAGGCGAGCCAAGCGAGGGCCGCTCAGGCAGCGGCGGCCCGGCAGTCGGCGATCCAAGCCCGGCAGGCTCAGGCCCAGGCGTCCCGCCAGGCCGAGGCGGCCAAACACGCGGCCGACAAGGCGCAGGCCGACAAACATCCTCCACAGTGATGTTTGGCCAACTCTAGGCGACGCTCCGGATCTCGATTGGCGGGCGATCGCTCACGCCTCATCGGGCACGGGGCTGTTGGCGGACGCGTAGGTTGGATCCGGCTGCGACCGTGACCAACTGCATCCGACCGGGCCTGCTTCGTGTGACCGGACAAACGCGATAGTCGCCGAACAGGTCGCTCGACCACATGGCCTGAACGCCCCGCGCGGCCCAGATTTGACGGATGTTGGCGGGGAGATCGTCTAGTTTCTGGTGGACCTGGACGACTCCCAGAATTCGGTGGCCGCCAACAACCCAGATCCGGACGGACGGGGCGCCGTTCGCCAAGCTCATGCGTCCATGCACAGTCCGGCACCCGTCGGCCACAGCCGGCGCCGACGCAATGGCGCAAAGGGCGGCAAGGATCGGCAATCGCATCGGCGCAAGGTAACGCAGTTTAGGACTGCGGTCGTTCCTGGGCAAAATGAAGCGGGTTCGAAATTGTCCCGGAGACAAAGCTTTGGTGCGGTCGAGAAGACTCGAACTTCCACGGGTTACCCCACAGCGACCTCAACGCTGCGCGTCTACCAATTCCGCCACGACCGCAGGTCCAGCGAGGCGCGCCGCGTAGCAAATGACCGCCGGCTTGTGAAGGGCGGGGCTTTCCGCGCCGGGCCGTCGAGGTCACATTGGCCAGATGCCTTTGGCTGGCCCCTCTCACTTTCGCCGCGCCGATGACGCGCCCGTCGCCTGGCTAACCGCCACCACCCCGGTCGCCTATCCGGAGGCGGTGGCGGCGATGGAGCGGCGGGTGACGGCGATCGCCGACCGGACGGCGGGCGAGTGCGTTTGGATGCTGGAGCATCCGCCGCTGTACACGGCTGGGGTTTCGGCCAAGCCGGTTGATCTGTTGCAGCCGGGACGCCTGCCGGTGTTCGCCAGCGGTCGGGGCGGCCAATACACCTATCACGGCCCCGGCCAGCGGGTGGCCTATGTCATGCTCGATCTGCGCGCCCGTCGGCAAGACGTCCGCGCCTATGTCGTGGCGCTGGAAGCCTGGATCATCGCCGCCCTCGCCCGCCTGGGCGTGACCGGAGCCATCCGTTCTGGCCGGGTCGGTGTGTGGGTCGAACAACCGGGCGGGACCGGGGAAGACAAGATCGCCGCCATTGGCGTCAAGCTGCGTCGCTGGGTCAGCTTTCACGGCGTCAGCGTCAATGCCGATCCAGACTTGACCCATTTCGCCGGCATCGTGCCCTGTGGCGTCAGCGACCATGGCGTCACCAGCCTGGCGAAACTGGGTGCGCCGGCAGGCCTGGCCGAGGTCGATGCGGCTCTGGCGGCGGCGTTTGGCGAAATCTTCGGGCCCTCCGCGCCCGCCGAGGGTACGCCTTGATTTTAGGTCTGGTTTTTGCGCCATGTCTGGCGGGCCAGATCAGGCGTCCGGGGCTGGGCGTCGACGGCCCTGGGATGACCGACACCGGCCAATGCCACTGATCGATCGCTATCTGCTGCGCCAACTGGCTGGGCCGGTGTTGCTGTCCGCCGCCGCCCTGTCCGGGGTGGCGCTGCTCAGCGAAAGCCTGTCAGCCCTCGATGTCATCGTCGATCAGCGCCAGAGCGTGCCAATTTTCCTCAAGGTCATAGTCCTGGCCATGCCGCAGCTGGTAGCCATGATTCTTCCGGTGGCCGTGCTCGTCGGGGCCCTGGTGGCGTTCAACCGGCTGCACACCGAGCAGGAAATCGTCATCTGTTTTGCCGGCGGAATGAGCCGATGGCGGGTCGTTTCGCCGGCCATGCAATTGGCCGGGGTCATAGCTCTGTTCAGTCTGGTTCTGACCTTGTGGATCCAGCCGCTGTGCTATCGCGAGTTGCGGCAGACGCTCTCAAACGTTCGCGCCGATATCGTCGCGACAATGATCCGGCCGGGGAAGTTCTCGCATCCAGCCCCCGGGGTCACCGTCTTCGCGCAATCGGTGGATGACGACGGGGCCATCCATAACCTGTTCATCGACCGTCAGCTCGAGCGCGGCCGCGACACCACCTTCATGGCCCGCGAGGGTCGCCTGCAAATTCGCGGCGATACGCCGATGCTGCTTATGCGCCATGGGGCCAATCAGGAGTTCTCCAAGGCCGGGGTCCTCAACTATCTGTCGTTCGACCAGTATGTGCTGGACCTGCGGCCATTCATGACCCCCGACCGGGCGGTCATCTACAAGCTCTCGGACCGCTATCCGCACGAGCTGTTCTTTCCCGATCTGAGCCGCGCCTGGGAGAGGGCCAACGTCGATCGCCTCCTGGCGGAGGGCCACGCCCGGATCGCCGACCCACTGTATAATCTGGCGTTCATGGCCCTGGCCCTGACGGCGGTGATCGGCGGCTCGTTCAGCCGTCTCGGTTACGGGACCCGCATCGCCGCGGCCGCCTGCGTCGCCCTGGTGGCGCGGGTGGCCGGCTTCACGGTGCAGGCCGCAGCCGGCTCGGCGCCGATGTGGAATTCGGCCCAATATCTCGTACCCCTGGCGGTGCTGGCCTTCGCCTTCATGGCCCTGTTCGCCCGCCGCGCCCACGGCCGGCTGGTTCTGACCGGAGCGCCAGCGTGAGCCCCTCGGCGCTGCGGTTGCAGGTCTATGTGCTTGGGCGCTTTCTGGCTGGCATTGGCGCGGCGCTGGCGGTGATCGTCTCGGTCATCGTGCTCATCGACTTCGTCGAGCTTTCGCGCACCGTCGGCGGCCGCGCCGATCTGACGTTTGTCGATGTGTTTTATCTGACGCTTTTAAAATCACCTTCCATCATCTTGTTATTATTACCTTTTGTGTTTCTATTTGGGACCATGGCGGCATTTGTGACGCTCAACCGAGGCAGTGAACTGGTAGCCATGCGGGCTGCCGGTCTGTCGGCCTGGCGCTTCATCCTGCCCGCCGGCGTGGCCGCCCTGGCGTTGGGCGTGGCGGCCACCACCATCTTCAACCCGCTGGCGGCGCGACTGTCCCAGCAGTTTGAAGACCGCCAGACATCCTTGACCCAAGGACCGCAGGCCGGCCCAGGCGATATCTGGCTGCGTCAGGGCGACGATCGTCAGCAGGTGATCATCCACGCGCGTTTGCACGACACGGTCGACGCCGTGGTCCGGCTGCGACAGATTTCAGTGTTCATCGTTGCGGTCGACCCCAACGGCGGTCTCGATTTCACCCGCCGCCTTGAAGCGGCGCAGGCGGAACTTCTGCCTGGCCGGTGGCGGCTCACAGATGTGCGCGAATCGCTGCCGGGCTCGGCATCCTTTCATTCGGATCGTATTTCCATCCCCTCGATGCTCGATCACCGCACCGCCATGGAGAAGTTCGCCTCGCCGGGTGCGGTTGCGTTCTGGCGCCTGCCGCTGACCATCCGCGCCGCAAACCTGGCCGGCTACGCCTCGACCGGCTATCGCCTGCGCTACCAGCAATTGATCGCAGCGCCGCTGCTGCTCATGGCCATGACCGTACTGGGGGCCGCCTTTTGCCTGCGCCTGGCGCGACTTGGCGATCTGGCCGCCCTGGTCGGGGCTGGCGTGGCCCTCGGCTTCGTGCTGTTCTTTCTCAACGAGTTCTGCGGCGCCTTGGGCGCGGCCGAGGTGATCCCGCCTTTCCTGGCCGCCTGGGCGCCGCCGCTGCTGGCGTTTTTGGCGGGGACGAGTCTGCTTTGCTATACCGAAGATGGCTGACTCGTGGTCGGTGACGTGACGTGAAAGGGCCGCGAGTGGCGATCAGGCGGGCGGCAGGCGCGGCGATACCCCTATGCGCCCTCTTGTTCGCCGCTCCGGCGGTCCGGTCCGAGCCGCTCAGCCGCATGTTGACGCCGCCGCCCCGCCCGGCCGCTGCGCCAATCGACGACGGTCTCAAAGGGGGTGGATTTTATCTCGAGTCGACCACTCTCATTCAGGATGACACCACCCACAGGGTGATCGCGGAGGGCAATGTCGAAGCCCGCTACAAGGGCCGAGTGCTGCGGGCCGACGAACTCGATTACCAACGCGACACGGGAGTGGTCACCGCCCATGGCCATGTGACCATCGTCAATCCCGACGGCACAAGCCAATTCGCCAACGCCCTGACGCTCGACAAAGACATGAGCGAGGGCGTGGCCATCGGCTTTTCCGCGCGCCTTCAGGACAATGTGAAAATCGCCGCGGCCCGGACCGAACGGCGCAACGCCAACGTCACCGAACTCGACCGGGTGATCTTCACGCCCTGTGAGGTCTGCGCGGAGAATGGCCAGAAGACGCCGACCTGGTCGATCCGCGCCCGTCGGGTCATCGAGGACAAGGCCAAGCATTCCCTGTATTTCCAGGACGCTGTCATTCAGGTCAAAGGCATCGGCATCTTCTATTTGCCGGCCTTTTACACCGCCGATCCGACGGCGGCGCGCAAGTCGGGGTTCTTGCTGCCAGCGCTGACCATTTCAGGTTCGCGCGGGGTCTCCTATGAGCAACCCTATTATCTGGTGTTAAGTCCGTCATCCGACCTTACAATCGCCCCGCAGTTCAACACTAAGGTCAATCCATTCCTCAATGTAGACTTCCGCAAGCGCTTCTATTCTGGCGTCATGGATATACGCGCCGGGGTTACCGACGACCGAGACTTTACTTCCGGCGGAACGAAGTTCGGACCCAGCACGCCGCGTAGCTACGTACTTGCCAGTGGCCAGTTCGATCTCGGCTCGCATTGGACCTGGGGCTTCACCGCCGAACAGGCTTCCGACAAACTGATCTTCGAGAAATATTCGATCCCGGAAGTCTATACCGATCGCGGCCTGTATGCGGCCGACGGCGGGCGTCTGATCTCCCAGCTCTATGTCGTGCGGCAGGACCAGAATTCCTATGTCTCGATCGCCGCCGTCGATGTTGAGGGCCTGCGCCCGAACGACGTCCAGAGCACTATTCCGACGGTCGCTCCGCTGATCGAGGCCCACTACGAGTTTCCAAACGCGATGCTTGGCGGTCGCCTACGCCTCGATGGCAGCGCCGTAATCCTCACACGCGATCAATCGCCCTCTCTAGACGACACGCCGGGCGTCAACAGCCGTCGCGCCACCCTGGGTTTCGACTGGCGACGCGCCTTTACCTTCGGCAACGGACTGCGCCTTGAACCGTTCGTCCAGGCTCGCGGCGATCTCTACAACCTGACCGATCTGCCCGCTCCGTTCGCTTCCAGCGCCACCCTCAGCCGCGGTTTTGTGGATGTCGGCGCCAAGCTCAGCTATCCGCTGATCAAGGTGACGCCCAATGCGACCTGGATGCTCGAGCCCATGGCTCAGGTGGTGGTCGGGCCGAATGTCAAGCTGGATCCGCGCATCCCCAACGAGGACAGCCAGGTCTGGCAGTTCGACGAGACCAATCTGTTCGAGGCCAACCGCTCGCCAGGCTACGACCTCTATGAGGGCGGCCAAAGCCTGACCTTGGCGGGCCGCGCCAGCGTCATCCTGCCGTCCGGCGGCAGCGCCAGCCTGATCGTCGGACGGGTGCTGCAAGCCGGAACCAACTTCGACGTACCGGCCCGCACCGGGCTACGGCCTTCGCTGTCGGACTGGATCGTCGGCGCCGACGCCCAGCTGCTCCCCAACATCGCCCTCTTCTCGCGCTGGCGGCTGGATTCGTCGACCTTAGCCGTCAACAGCATGGAAACCGGCATCGACTTCAACAGCGCCCGCGTGTCTGGCTATGTCAGCTATCTGCGCGAGCGGCTTTCGCCGATGGGCGGCAAAGTCAGCAGCCTGGATATCCACGGCGTGGTCTGGGCGACCAAGCACTGGGGCCTGGATGTCTATTCGATTGTCGACGGCTCGACCTGGCGGCAGAACGACATCGGCGTCATCTATCGCGACGATTGTATCCGGATCGAGCTGTTGTATCGGCGCAACGAAACGTTCAATGGCTCGCTCGGCCCGACCAGTTCGGTCATCCTGCGCCTTTCACTCGCCACATTGGGCAATACACGATAAAGCGCGCCTCGCGGCGCCGCGGCGTGCGACCGCTTTTCCGGGATTTGGTGCGATTTTTACGATGATCAGACGATTCAAACCTCTGGTTGCGGCCGGGGGCCTGATGGCAGCCTCTCTAGCGCTCGCCCCACAGGTTTTGGCGCAGGCCGGCGACGCGGCCGCGTCGGTCCCTCCAGCGACCGCTCAAGCTCCTGACGCCGCAGCGGCCGCCGCGGCTCCCGCGCCGCCCCCCCCGCCGCCGCCGCTTAGCGAAGCGGTGGTGGTCACGGTCAATGACGACCTCATCACCAGCTATGACATCGTCCAGCGCATGCGGCTGTTGATAGTCACCTCCGGCATCCAGCCTACCGAACAGAACATGCCGGCCCTGCAGCAAGAAGCGGCCCGGTCGCTGATCGACGAACATCTTGAGCTTCAGAACCTCCGGTCCGAGGCCAAGACTCAGAAGATATCCCTGATCGCCACCGACGCTGAAGTCGACAACGAACTGGCCGACATCGCCCGCAGCAACAACACCAGCGCCGCGCAACTGCTGGCCCAGCTCTCGGCCCAGGGCGTCGGACCTGACACGCTCAGGGAGCAGCTCCGCGCCGAGATCAGTTGGCGGGGATGGATTCGCGGTCGGTACGGTTCGCGGGTTCTAATCGGCGACGATCAGATCAAGGCCTTCCAGAAGCGCGAGGAAGCCGAAGCCGGCAAGCCGCAGTATCAGATCGAGGAGATCTTCATCGACGCCAGCCGAGCCGGCGACATGAATGCCGCCATGAGCGGGGCGCAGCAGCTCATCGACCAGATCCACAAGGGCGCGCCGTTCGCGGCCGTCGCCCGGCAGTTTTCCAATTCGCCCTCAGCCGCCAACGGCGGCAACGTCGGCTGGGTATCACCTGGCGAAATGCCGCCCGAAGTCGATCAGGCTCTCGACAATCTGCGCGCCGGCCAGATTTCGGCGCCAATTCCGGTCAAGGATGGAGTCTACATCGTCCTGTTGCATGACAAGAGGGCCGGCGGGACGACCATGGTCGTCGACCTGAAGCAGGCGGCGATCGCGCTCCCCAAGGACGCCGACGGGGCCAAGGTCGCGGAGGCGCAAAAGGAACTTCTGGATATGAAGGCCAAGCTCAACGGCTGCGACAACATCGCCGCCGAGGGGGCCAAATTCAAAGACGTGGTGACCGGCGATTTGGGCGAAACCGAAACCAAGGACCTGGCTCCGGCTTTCCGCGACACTGCCGACAAGCTCGACGTCGGCCAGGTCTCCGATCCGATCCGGACTGACGCGGGTCTGCACCTGGTGGCCGTGTGCGCCAAGCACCTCGGCGGGGCCCAGGCCTTGACGCGCGACCAGATTGAGAACCGCCTCTTTGGCGCGGAACTGGCGATGATCGCCAAGCGACAGCTGCGCGATCTGCGCAATTCGGCGACCATCGAAATCAGGTGAAGGCTCTGGCGGCCCCGATCGCCGTCTCTCTCGGCGATCCGGCCGGCGTCGGCCCCGAGATCATTGTCGCCGCCTGGCAGGCGCTGAAGGCTAGCGGGCCGGCTTTTGTGGTCGTTGGCGATGCCAAGACGCTTCTCGCCCGCGGCGCTCCCGCCGTGCGCAGGATCAGCGATCCGATGCACGCCTTAGCCGCCTTCCGCGAGGCCGTGCCGGTGCTCGACCATCCCCTGCCCGAACCCGTCACGCCCGGCCTCCCCGCGGCGTTTTCCGCCCCCCACATCATCGCCTGGATCGAAACGGCGGCCCGACTGGCGCAGCACGGCGCCGCCGCCGCCGTGGTCACTGCGCCCATCGCCAAGACGCTGCTCTATGACGCCGGCTTCGCCTTTCCCGGCCACACCGAATTCCTGGGCGAGATTTGCGGCGTGGCCCTGCCGGTGATGATGCTCACGGCCGCCGACCTCAAGGTGACTTTGGTCACCATTCATGAGCCGCTGGCACGGGTTTCAGCGCTGCTGAGCCGTGAGCGGATCATCGCCGTCGGCGAAACGACCGCTCGCGCCCTGCGCAACGATTTCGGTATCGCCGGGCCTCGCCTGGCCATCGCCGCCCTCAATCCGCACGCCGGCGAGGGCGGGGCCCTTGGCCGGGAGGAAATTGAGATCATCGCGCCGGCGGTCGCCGAGCTCCGCCGCCTGGGCTATGACGCCACCGGTCCAGCCCCTGGGGACAGCCTCTTTCACCCTGAAGCGCGTCTCACCTATGACGTCGCCTTGTGCATGTATCACGATCAGGCGCTGATCCCGGTCAAGATGCTGGACTTCTGGGGTGGGGTGAACGTCACCTTGGGCCTGCCGATTGTCCGCACCTCGCCCGATCACGGCGTCGCCTATGCTTTGGCAGGCGCTGGCGTCGCCCGCCCCGACAGCCTGATCGCTGCCGTGAAACTGGCGGCCGAGATCTCTGCGCGGCGTCAGCGCGCTTGAGCCTCACCGACCTTCCGCCGCTCGGAGAGGCGCTGAAGGCGGCCGGACTGCAGGCTGACAAGAGCTTCGGCCAACACTTCCTGCTCGATCTCAATCTGTGTCGCAAGATCGTCCGCATTGCCGAAGTCGCCAATGGCGAGACGGTGCTGGAAATCGGCCCAGGTCCCGGCGGCCTGACCCGGACTCTGCTGGCGGCCGGGGCCCGGGTTGTCGCCATCGAACAGGATCGCCGATTCGCGGCCCTGTTGGAGCCCTTGGCGGAGGCGGCGGAGGGGCGGCTGAAGATCGTCTACGCCGACGCGCTCACGGCCGACGAGGCGGCGCTTGCCGGTGCTTACGCCAGCATCGTCGCCAACCTTCCCTACAATGTCGGCACTCCCTTGCTGATCAAATGGCTCACCGGCGTCTGGAGGCCGGCGCGTCTCACCTTGATGTATCAGCTCGAAGTGGCGAGCCGTATTGTCGCCGCACCCGGTTCTGCGGACTACGGCCGCCTGGCGGTGATTGTCCAGGCTCTTGCCGAGGCCCGCATCGCCTTGAAACTTCCGGCGCGCGCCTTCACCCCGCCGCCAAAGGTTGACTCAGCCGTTGTCCGCATCGATCCGCGCGCTGACCCGCCGGCTGACGCCTTGATCGAGGTTCTGCAGCGGGTGACGGCGGCCGCGTTTGGCCAGCGGCGAAAGATGCTCAGGTCTTCACTCAAGCCGCTCGGTGGGGCCGCGCTATGCGAAGCGGTCGGGATCGCTCCGGATCGACGCGCCGAAACGCTCAGCGTCGATGCGTTCCTGGCTCTGGCGGCGCATGTAGCGTCAGATCGTCGATAAACTCGGCCAGCCAGGCATTGCGATTTCTTCGCAGCCGTTCGGCCCGATAAATCGTCTCGATATCGTTGTAGGCGCGCTCGAAGTCATCGTTGACAATGACATAGTCATAGTCGCGCCAATGCCCGATTTCGCCGGTCGCCCGCAAAAGCCGCCGCTCGATGACATCGGCAGGATCTTGCGCCCGACCGCGCAGGCGCTCCGCCAGGGCGGCGAGGCTCGGCGGCAGAATGAACAGGCGGACGGTGTCGTCAGGCAGCGACGAGGCCAGGGCTTCGGCCCCCTGCCAATCGATGTCGAACAACATGTCGCGGCCGGCCTTCAGCGCCGCCAACACCGGCGCCTTGGGCGTGCCGTAGCGATGTTCGTGGACCTCCGCCCATTCGAGAAAGGCGCCGGCGGCAACCTCGGCATCGAAGCCGCGGCGCGAAATGAACCGATACTCGCGCCCGTCAATCTCGCCAGGGCGTGGGGGGCGGGTGGTGTTGGAAACCGACAACAGAATCTCGGAATGCCCTTGCGCGAGACGGCGGCTGAGAGAGGTCTTTCCAGCGCCGCTCGGGCTGGAGATCACCAGCAACAGCCCGCGCCGAGCCTGCGTGTCCGGTTGAATGGTCATCCCCCCCTGGGTCCCCGCGCCCGCTCGATCGCACGCCACCGATCGACATTCTTCCGATGCATCGCGAGAGTCGATGCAAAGGCATGACCGCCCGTCCCGTTGGCGACGAAATACAGATCTTCGCTCGGCGCGGGGTTGAGCGCCGCCTGCAGCGCGGCGCGGCCAGGATTGGCGATCGGCGTTGGCGGCAAGCCGGCGATCACATAGGTGTTGTAATTGGTTTGGCCGCGCAATTCCGACACGCGCAGGCCATGGCCGAGGCGCGCGCCTCCGGTGATTCCGTAGACCACGGTCGGATCGCTATCTAGGCGCATGCCGCGCGCCAGTCGATTGAGGAAAACCGCCGCGATCCGCGGCCGCTCTTGCGCAAGTGCCGTTTCCTTCTCGACGATCGAGGCCAGCACCACCGCCTGCTCCGGATCGCGGTAAGGCGAATTGGGGTCGCGATGGTCCCAGAGCCGAGCCAGAAGCGCATCGCGCGCCGTCTGCATGCGGAGCAACACCTGCGCCCGGCTTTCGCCGCGGGTGACTTCGTAGGTCTCTGGCAGCAGCGAGCCCTCTGGCGGGACCGGCGCCGCACCCGTCAGCTCGGGTTGCGCCGCGACAATGGCGGCCGCGGCTGCCGATGTCAGCCCTTCTGGGATGGT
>DATBOH010000115.1:0-3508 GCA_036553915.1 Caulobacteraceae bacterium
ATATTCTGCAATGAAGGCGTCGACTTCTTCCAGGGTCGGCCCAGCCATGAACTCGGCATATGGCCGCGACGGGAAAGTGTCGAGTCATTTGGGTATGCGAAGTATAACATCGCCGCCGAAAAAGAACATATTGCCAACCCGGAACAAACCGGGTACGCCTGTCAACCTTGCAAACGCGGTCCGCCCGCACGGCGGAATCATGGGATAGGTGGCGGCGGAAATGAACAACGCGGCATTGAGGCTGGTGGGCAAAGACGACAACGACAAGCAGCGGGCCCTCGAGGCGGCGCTGACCCAGATCGACCGGGCCTTCGGCAAGGGCGCGGTGATGAAGCTGGGCGAAAAGGGCAAGGTGGTGGAGATCGAATCCACGCCCACCGGCTCGCTCGGCCTCGACCTGGCGCTCGGCATCGGCGGCCTGCCCAAGGGTCGGGTGGTCGAGATCTTCGGCCCCGAAAGCTCGGGCAAGACGACGCTGGCCCTGCATGTGGTCGCCGAGGTCCAGAAGGCCGGCGGCACGGCCGCCTTTGTCGACGCCGAACACGCCCTCGACCCCTCCTACGCCCACAAGCTCGGGGTCAACCTCGACGATCTGCTGGTCGCCCAGCCTGACACCGGCGAACAGGCGCTGGAGATCGTGGACACCCTGGTGCGCTCCGGGGCGGTCGACATCGTGGTGATCGATTCGGTCGCCGCCCTGACGCCCCGGGCCGAGATCGAAGGCGAGATGGGCGATTCCCTGCCGGGCCTGCAGGCGCGGCTGATGAGCCAGGCGCTGCGCAAGCTCACCGCCTCGATCGCCAAGACCCAGACCCTGGTGATCTTCATCAATCAGATCCGCATGAAGATCGGGGTGATGTACGGCAGCCCCGAGACCACCACCGGCGGCAACGCCCTGAAGTTCTACGCCTCGGTGCGCCTGGATATCCGTCGCATCGGCTCGGTGAAGCTGCGCGACGAGGTGGTCGGCAACAATGTCCGGGTCAAGGTGGTCAAGAACAAGGTCGCCCCGCCGTTCCGCGAGGTCGAGTTCGACATCATGTACGGGGTCGGCATCTCCAAGCTCGGCGAGATCATCGACCTTGGCGTCAAGGCCGGGGTGATCGAGAAATCCGGCTCCTGGTTCTCCTGGAACAGCCAGCGTATCGGCCAGGGCCGCGACAATGTCCGCGAATTCCTCAAGGCCAATCCGGATATCGCCGCCGCCATCGAAACCGAAGTGCGCGGCAATTCCACGGCGATCGAGGAAGAGCTGCTGATCGGGCCGGTCGAAACCGCCGACGACTGACGGCGCCTTAGCGCCTGAGGCCGCTGTCGCTCTGGCGCATGCGGGTCCGCAAGCTGTGGACGCCATCGCCGCTGAGGATTCCGCCACGGGCCAGCAGCCGGCCGCCGCTCCAGGTCGAAAGGCCGAGCTCCGGGCGGCCGAGGGCATACTGGCCATCGACCCAGCGGGTGAAGCCATCGCCGACGAAGGCCGCCTCGACAGCCAGGTGGAAACGGGCCTGCGCCGCCTGGTCCTCGGCGATCAGGCTGGCGATGAACCGCGGGCTCCTGGCGTTGAAAAGGGCGATGGCGTCATCGAGGTCGGCCGGCGCCGCCAGCCACAGCTCCGGAATCTCTTCCCATTCCCATTCATGGCCCAGATCGGCCCGGTCATGGACGATGACCCGGCCGGCGGCCAAGGCTTCGAGGGCGTCGGCGGGTAGTCCGGCCCGCGTCTCCGCCGACAGATGCAGCCGCGCTCCGAGCCGCTCCAGGGTCATGGCCATCAAGGGCGCGAGATCGACCAGCCTTGCGCCGACGATGGCGCAGACATTGCAGGTATTGCACACCTTGCGATCCAGGGAGGCGGCGAGGGCGGCGGTGAAGCGGGCCGGATCGGCGCTGGCCTCGGCGATCAGCCACGCCCCGCCGGTTCCATGCAGGCTGGCCACGACGCCGCTCTGGCGGGCCACGGCCCCGAGCTCGGTCACCGCCGGGCCTGAGCCGCGCGCCACCGCCAGCGCCAGGCGCGGATCGGCAAACAAGGCCCAGCCGGCGGCCCGCTCGGGGGCGTCCAGCAGCACCGCCGCGCCGGCCGGCAATCCGGCCGCCGCCAAGGCCGGTTTCAAGGCCAGGTCGGCGATCGTTCGGGCCGTCTCCAGGGCGTCGGAGCCGACCCGGAAGACCGCCGCATTGCCGCCGCGGATCACCCCGCAGGCATCGACCAGCACGTTTGGCCGGCCTTCGAACACAAAGCCGACGACGCCCAGCGCCGCGGTCTCGATCTCGACCCGCCAGCCTGGATGGTCGTGAGCCTCGACGGTGCGCCCACGGCCGCCCGCCATGTCACGCCAGGCGTCGAGGCCGGCGATCATCTCCGCCTGGCTTGCCGGTCGCAGCGCCAGCCGTCCGACCTGACGGCCCGCCGTCCTCGCCCGTGCGACGTCGGCGGCGTTGGCCGCGGCGATGGCGCTCCAGATGGCCGGATCGGCGAGGCGACCGGCGAAGCCGGCGAAAAATCCAGAGATGGTCTCGTCGTCGATCCCTTTGAGGATCTGGAACGCCGCTTCCGCCTGGTCGACGGCGGCCCGGGCGCAGGCGGCGACGGCGGCGGGCACGTGCAGCAATGCGCCGGTTTCCTGGACCACGATCAGCCGGTCGCCGGGGCGGAAAGCCGCCGCCAGGGCTTGATCGACGATCGCCGCCTGGTCGCCGCCGAAGGGCACGATCATGCCGGGCGTCAGGCGTTCGAGGGTGGAGGCCATGGCGGCGCTGTAGCGCACCGGCCCTGGCCACGCCAATCGCCGCCTCCGCTGACCGCTTCGATTGCCTAGCTGCGGCGGGCGGACTAATCGGCGCAGGCGAACGGACGCGATTGGAGGCGGCATGAAGACGCGCGCTGCGGTGGCCTGGAAGGCCGGGGCCCCGCTTTCCATCGAAACCGTCGATCTGGAGGGCCCCAGGGCCGGCGAGGTGCTGGTCGAAATCAAGGCTACCGGCATCTGCCACACCGATGAATTCACCCGTTCCGGCGGCGATCCCGAGGGCCTTTTCCCGGCCATTCTCGGCCACGAAGGGGCCGGCGTGGTGCTGGAGGTCGGGGCCGGCGTCACCTCGGTGCGGCCCGGCGACCACGTCATTCCGCTGTACACGCCCGAATGCCGGCAGTGTAAGGCCTGCCTGTCCAGGCGCACCAACCTCTGCACCGCCATTCGCGCCACCCAGGGCCAGGGCCTGATGCCCGATGGCAGCAGCCGGTTTTCCATCGGCGGCCAGCCGCTCCACCACTACATGGGCTGCTCGACCTTCGCCAACCACACGGTGTTGCCGGAGATCGCCGTGGCCAAGGTCCGGCCCGACGCCCCGTTTGACAAGATCTGCTACATCGGCTGCGGAGTGACCCCCGGGGTCGGAGCGGTCATCTGGACCGCCAAGGTGTGGCCAGGCGCCAATGTCGTCGTCTTCGGACTGGGCGGAATCGGCCTCAATGTCATTCAAGGCGCGCGCATGGCCGGGGCCGACA
>DATBOH010000145.1:0-3134 GCA_036553915.1 Caulobacteraceae bacterium
GAGATGGTGCTCGACTACGCCGGCGATGGCGCCTACGCCGCCGGGATGATCCGCAATGAGGTCGTGACCCACGCCGGATACGATGTTCCGGCGGAAATCTTCCCGCTGTTCTTCGAGGTGGTGCTGGAGACCCTGCGCGCGGCGGCCGGAGCGGCCTGGACACCGGCCATGACCGCGGCCTGGACAGCGATGCTGGCCGACTTCAAGGGCTTCGCCGGGCAGCCGGGTTAGGTCTCGTCCGGCGGCGCGACGCCGGTTCGCCCGACCGGCAGGTTCCAGCCATAGCGGATCGCCAGGACGCGTAGCGAGAAGCAGGCGATGGCCCCCGCGACAGCGGTCGGGACCACTGGCCAGTTCAGGAAATGGCCGCCGACCACCAGTCCAGCGCCCACCAGGGCGGCAACGGCGTAGAGATCTCTCTGCAGTACTACAGCCGTCCGCGCCACCAGTAGGTCGCGCGCAATGCCGCCGCCGACGCCGGTCAGCATGCCCATCAGCGCCGCCATCGGCGGACTGAGGCCATAGGCGAGCGCCTTGGTCGCCCCGGCGACCGCGAAGAGCGCCAGGCCGGCGGCGTCGAAGATCAGGATCGCCACCCGAAGGCGCGCCAGCGGCGAATAGCAGACGAAGGTCATCAACCCTGCGGCTAAAGAGACGGCCAGATAGCGCCAATCGCTGATCCCAGCCGGCGGGACCGCGCCGATCAACAGGTCCCGGGCTATGCCACCGGCGCTCGAAGCCGCGAACGACAGGACCAGAATGCCGAAGGCATCGAGGCGACGCTGCACTCCCAGCATCGCGCCGCTGATCGCGAACACGAATGTCCCGGCCAGATCGAAGGCCAGCAGCAGGTCGTGAACGGCCGCGGGCTCAAGATGCAGGTTCAGCGCCGCCCTCGCAGGATAGCATCGAGGCCCCAGACCCCGCCGCCGGCCGCCGCCAGATAGAGAAAGATGACGGACTCAAGCGCCGCTTCGGCGCCGTGATTGACCACTGGATCGAAGCTTATGGGACCTGGCGCATTGCCGAGCCCATGCAGGACGTGGAAGCCGAAATAGGCGACCGCCAATTCGCCCGAGCAGATGAAGGCGACGGTTTTCGTGAACAGGCCGAGCACCAGAAGCGCACCGCCGACAAGTTCGATTGCGCCGGCCGCCATCAACAGCGGCGGCAGCGGCCCTGGCATAAGCGGGGCCGGAAAATGCAGCAGCTTCATCGCCCCATGCTCCAAGAAGCAGAGGCCGGCGATGATGCGCAGCAGGCTCAGAAGCTGAGGTGACCAGGAATCGAGTTTCATCGAGTCGCTCCCCAATGGCGATGCTTTCTCGAGCTTTATCACGTCATTGGTGGGTCCGCCGCCAGGAGGGGACGGCCTGGAACAATTGCGGAACTTACAGTAGCGTCGGCGCATGAGTCTCGCCCTCACCGCCCGTCAGGCCCGGCGTATCGCCCTCACCGCCCAGGGCCTGGCGCGACCGCGACGACTGGCCGAACCCGGAACGCGCGCCCTCAAGGCGATGGTCGGTCAGCTCGGCGTCGTGCAGATCGATTCGGTCAATGTGCTGGCGCGCGCCCACTATCTGCCGGCCTTTTCGCGCCTGGGCGCCTATCCGCGCGCCGCGCTCGAGCGTGAGGCCTGGGGCAAGCGGCCATCGCTATTCGAATACTGGGGGCATGAGTGCTCCCTGCTGCCAATGGAAAGCCAGCCGCTGTTGCGCTGGCGCATGCAGCGGGCCCGGCGCGGCGATACTTGGCCAGGGCTGGCCCGCTTCGCCCGCGAGCGCGCCGACTATGTCGCGGCGGTGTTGACGCGCATCGAACGCGAGGGGCCGCTGACCGGGGGCGATTTCGCCGACGCCCCGCGCCGGGCCGGCTGGTGGAACTGGAGCCATGGCAAGCAGGCCCTGGAGTGGTTGTTCTGGTCGGGCCAGATCGCCACCCGCACCCGGCGCGGCTTCGAACGCGTCTATGACCTCGCCGAACGGGTCATTCCGCCGCGCATCTTCGATCTTCCGTCCCCGGACGAAGCCGACGCCCAGCGCCAGCTCGTCCGCATCGCCGCCCGGGCCCTTGGCGTCGCCACCGAGGGCGACCTGCGCGACTATTTCCGCCTGTCGGTCGCCGACGCCAAGGCGCGCATCGCCGAACTGGCCGAGGCTGGCGAGCTCGAGGCCGTGAGCGTCCAGGGCTGGCGCCAGCCGGCCTGGCTGGCCCCGGGAGCGCGCGCGGCTCGGCCGCTGGCCGAGGGAGTGCTGATTTCGCCCTTCGACAATCTGATCTGGCGGCGCGAGCGGGCGGAACGCCTGTTCGGAACTCGCATCCGAATCGAGATCTATGTTCCGGCCGAGAAGCGGCGCCATGGCTATTATGTGCTGCCGTTCCTGCAGGGCGAAGCGATCACCTCCCGCTGCGACCTCAAGGCCGACCGGGGCGAGCGCGTGCTTCGGGTCCAGTCGGCTCATCTCGAGCCGCAGGCGACGATCGCCGCGACCGCGGAACCCCTGGCCGCCGAGCTGCGGCGCCTGGCCGATTGGCTGGAACTCGCCGAGGTGCGCATCGCTGGCTCGGGGCCGTTCGCCGAGGCGTTGCGATGCGACGTCGCGAAACTCTGACCTGGCAATGGAAAAACAAGCGCGGCCCTCCCATATGCGGGTCCGGACGCGCGGGAGCGAAGACATGCTGCTCGAAAAGATCCAATCCCATCCCATGCCCTTGGCCGTGCATCTCGGCATAGAGTTCCTGGAGGCCGAGGCCGATCAGGTGACCGGCTGGATGCAGACCGGACCGGAACATGGAACGGTCGGCGAGGCGGTGCACGGCGGGGTGATCATGGCTTTCGCCGACAGCCTGGGAGGCGCGGCGGCTTTCGTCGGCCTGCCCTGCGACGCCCGCGGCACCACCACCCTGGAAAGCAAGACTAACTTTGTCGCCGCCGCGCCGGTCGGTTCGGCCCTGGTCGGCGTCAGTCAGGTGCTGCATCGGGGCCGCAGCACCCAGGTGGTGCACACGCGGATCGAGACCGGGGAAGGCCGCCCCGTCGCCTTCGTCACCCAGACCCAGATGTCGCTGTTTCCTGACGCGGCCTGCCCGCTGGAGGGTCGGGTGGCGGACATCACCGCCTGACGGCCGGCGCG
>DATBOH010000150.1:0-1749 GCA_036553915.1 Caulobacteraceae bacterium
CTGTTTTTGAAGAAATTCGTCAACGGCCTGCCGTGGGCCCACCTCGACATCGCCTCGACGGCCTGGCGGCCCGGTTCGACCGTGCCGACCATCCCGAGCGGGGCCAGCGGCTTTGGCGTCCGTCTGCTCGACACCCTCGTGGCCGACCACTACGAAGACTGAGGCCGGATCGACTTCATGGCCTGCGACGTCTCGTTCTATCACCTGGAGCGCTCACGCCTGGAGACGGTGCTTCCGGAGCTCCTGGAGAAGACCCTGGCGCGGGGTTGGAAGGCGGTGGTGCGCTCGCCGCTGCCGGAACGCCTTGAGCAACTCGACGGATCGTTGTGGACCTGGCGCGACGACGCCTTTCTCGCCCATGGCCTGGCCAGCGAGCCGAACGCCGAGCATCAGCCGATCTTGCTCAGTGGCGACGAGACCCTGGCCAACGGCGCTCAGGCGCTGTTCCTCATCGACGGCGCCGAGGCCGGCGATCTCGCCGCCCTGGAACGCTGCATCCTGATCTTCGATGGCGGCGATGAGGAAGCCGTGAAGCGCGCCCGGGGGCAATGGCAGGCCTTCAAAGGGGCCGGCCACGATGTCGCCTATTGGCGCCAGAGCCCGACCAAGGGCTGGGAACGCCAGGCTTAGGGCTAGGTGGGTTGGCGCGCCTGGGCGGCTCCGATATAAGCGCCAACCTTTTCCCGCCAATGGACCGATCATGAGCGAACGCACCTTCTCGATCATCAAGCCCGACGCCACGACGCGAAACCTCACGGGCGCGATCAATGCGGTGATCGAGGAAGCCGGCCTGCGCATCGTCGGCCAGAAGCGCATTCGCATGAGCCGGGCCGACGCCGAGGCCTTTTACGCCGTCCACCGCGAGCGGCCGTTCTATGGTGAGCTGGTCGACTTCATGATCTCGGCCCCGGTGGTGGTGCAGGTGCTCGAGGGCGAAAACGCGGTCGCCCGCTACCGAGAGGTCATGGGAGCCACCAACCCGGCCGAGGCCGCCGCCGGCACGATCCGCAAGCGCTTCGCCCTGTCGGTGGGCGAGAACTCGGTGCATGGCTCTGACAGCCCCGAAAACGCCAAGGCCGAGATCGACCAGTTCTTCGGCGAGCGCGATATCGTCGGATAACCCGGTCTGAACCGTCGGCGGCGCGCTGTTCAGCTTTCGGCCCGCCGCAGCTCGCCGCAGACGAACGCCGGTTCGCCGGCTTCGATCAGGCGCGCCAGAGCCACCTCGACATCGGCGGCGGCGACGACCAGGACGAAGCCCACACCACAGTTGAAGGTCCGGCGCATCTCCGCCTCGGTCACCCCGCCGGTTTCCGCCAGCCATTGAAAGACGCCCGGCACGGTCCAGGCGGCCCAGTCGAAGGCCGGCTTCAGCCCTTGGGCGACGGCGCGCGGTGGATTTTCGATAAGGCCGCCGCCGGTAATATGGGCCGCGCCCTTGACGACGCCGGAGCGGATCAGCGGCAACCCCGCCTCGACATAGATGCGCGTTGGCGTCATCAGCGCCTCGCCGAGCGTGAGCCCATTGGCGAAGGGGGCGGGGGCGGTCCAGGCGAGACCGGCGCCCTCGACGACGCGGCGGATCAGGGAATAGCCGTTGGAGTGCGGACCCGAGGAGGGCAGGGCGATCAGGACGTCGCCCGGCCCCTGCTCGTCTAGTCTCGGAAGCGCCTGGCCGCGCTCGACGGCCCCGAGGGCGAACCCGGCCAGGTCGAAATCGCCGCCGGCGTACATCCCGGGCATCTCCGC
>DATBOH010000152.1:0-2687 GCA_036553915.1 Caulobacteraceae bacterium
CGTTGACCGCATCGGCGGCGCGCGCGGCGGTATGGGAGGCGGCCGAGATCTGCGCCCGCAGGAGGGTGTCTCGACCCTCAGCCGCGGCAAGCGGGGTCCGGGCGTCGGGATGCCGACGCGCTCTGGCCCGCAGGCGCTTGAGGTCGGGAGCCGCCTTGGCTTGCGCCTGGCTGGCGGTCGCCACCGCCGCGCGGGCCTGGGCCTGGATGGCCGCCGCCTTCGCCTCCAGAACCGCGAGGGCGGAATCCTGGCCGTTGTGACTGGCCGCGCCCGCCAGGGTCGCCAGGAGTCGGTCCTGGTCTTTCCAGCTGACCGGCGGCGGGACGGTCGCTGGCGGCGTCGAGGCGACGATGGACTTTGCAGCGACGGTGGCGGCCGGGATGAGGCTATTCTGGGCCGACGCGGCGCCGCCCAGGAACAGCAAGGCCGCCCAGACCGCCAGGGCGGATGCGCGCCGATGGGGCATGGACTCTCCCTCGCCCGCCCCGCCGCGAAGCTAACGCCGATCGGCTATGGCGAGTTCGGCTATTCCAGGTCCAGAGCTTGGGCGACCGCCTTATAGGTGATGGCCCCCTCGCGGACATTAAGACCCTGCGCCAGGCCCGGATCGTCGGCGAAGGCCCCGTCGACCCCCTTGCGCGCCAGGGCCGAGATGTAGGGCGCCGTGGCGGCGCTCAGCGCATAGGTCGAGGTCAGCGGCGCCGCCCCCGGCATGTTGGCGACGCAATAGTGAATCACGTCGTCGACCACGAAGGTCGGGTCGGCATGGGTGGTGGGGTGGCTGGTTTCGAAGCAGCCTCCCTGGTCGATGGCGACATCGACGAGCACCGCGCCTGGCCGCATGCGCGCCAGATCGGCCCGGGTCACCAGCTTGGGGGCCGCGGCGCCTGGAATGAGCACGCAGCCGATCACCAGGTCGGCGGTCGGCAGGGCCTCGGCGACCAGGTCGTGGGTCGAGTAGCAGGTCTTCAGATCGCCGCCGAAGTGGTCGTCGAGCTCCTCCAGCCGCGGTGCGGAAATGTCGAACAGCGTCACATCGGCGCGGTGGCCGATGGCCATCTGGGCCGCGTGCTTGCCTGACACCCCGCCGCCCAGGATCAGCACCTTGGCAGGGGGCACGCCCGGGACGCCACCCAGGAGCATGCCGCGACCGCCGCTGAACTTCAGCAGGTGATAGGCGCCGACATCCACGGCCATGCGTCCGGCCACCTGGCTCATCGGAGCCAGGAGCGGCAAGCGGCCGTTGCGGTCGGTCACCGTCTCATAGGCGATGGCGGTGCAACCGCTGGCCATCAGCCCGCGCGCCTGCTCCGGGTCGGCGGCCAGATGCAGATAGGTAAACAGGATATGGCGCGGCTTGAGACGCGCCACCTCGGCCGGCTGCGGCTCCTTGACCTTGACGATCATGTCGGCGGCCTCGAACACCTGGTCGGCGTCGGCGAGAATCTCGGCCCCGACATCGACATAGGCCTGATCGGCGAGGCCAATGCCAGCCCCGGCCCCGGCTTCGACAAAGACCTGATGACCCTCGTGGCATAGTCGCTGGATAACTCCCGGGGTCGCCCCGATGCGGAACTCCAGGGTCTTGATTTCCTTAGGCACGCCGATGCGCATAGAGGCCTCGTCAAAGAAAGTGTGATCGCAGACGCTCTAGCATGGCCGATCCGCCGGCGCCTATTGCGCCCAAGCCCGCTGGCGGCCATCGTCCGGGAGCCCATATGGCTTGCGGAGAAGCGCCATGATCGTCACCACCGCCAACGACATCGCCGGCCATCGCATCGTCAAATATCTGGGACTGGTGCGCGGCATTACGGTGCGCTCGCGCAGCCTGGTCGGCAATTTCGCCGGCGGCATCCAGTCGCTGTTCGGCGGCAAGCTTTCAGTGTTCGTCGACCTGGCCGAAACCGCCCGCCAGGAGGCCCTGGACCACATGACCCAGCACGCCACCGAACATGGCGCCAACGCCGTCATCGCCATGCGCTACGACGCCAATGAAATCATGGATGGGATCACCGAAGTGCTGGCCTACGGCACCGCCGTGGTGGTCGAAGAGGTGTAAGTAAGTCCGCCGGTGGCCAAACTTGCGGCCGCGGAACCTAGTTGAACACCTCGAACAGGCCGGCGCCGCCCTGGCCGCCGCCGATGCACATGGTCACCACCGCGTGCTTGACCTTACCGCGCCGGCGCGCCTCTTGAAGGACGTGGCCGGTGAGCCGCGCGCCGGTCATCCCGAACGGGTGGCCGATGGCGATCGAGCCGCCATTGACGTTATAGATCTCCGGATCGATGCCCAGCGTGTCGCGGCAATAGAGGCACTGGCTGGCGAAGGCCTCGTTGAGCTCCCACAGATCGATATCCTCGACCTTGAGCCCATGGCGTTCCAGGAGACGCGGGACGGCGAAAACCGGACCGATACCCATTTCATCAGGACGGCAGCCCGCTACAGCCCAGCCTTTGAAGAGGCCCAGCGGTTCCAGGCCCCGGCGTTCGGCCTCCTTGGCTTCCATGATCACCACCGCCGCGGCTCCGTCGGAGAGCTGCGAGGCATTGCCGGCGGTGACGAAATTTCCCTCTCCGCGCACCGGCTGCAGCTTCGCCAGGCCCTCTAAGGTGGTGTCGGGGCGGTTACACTCGTCGCGATCGACGGTGTAGTCGACGATGCTCTCTTCCTTGGTTTCCTTGTTCAC
>DATBOH010000179.1:0-5143 GCA_036553915.1 Caulobacteraceae bacterium
CCCAGGGCCCGGGTGCTGGAGATCGGCACCGGCTCAGGCTATCAGACCGCCGTCCTCGCGCGCATTTCCCGACTTGTCTATACGATCGAACGCTATCGCACTCTGTTGCGCGAAGCGGAAAGCCGGTTCCAGGCTCTGCAGCTGACCAACGTCATCACCAAATTCGCCGATGGGATGCTGGGGTGGCCAGAGCAGGCGCCATTTGACCGCATTCTGGTCACGGCGGCCGCTCATGAGGAGCCGACGATGCTACTCAAACAGCTCAAACCCTCTGGCGTACTTGTCGCCCCCGTCGGCAAGGGACCGGTTCAAAAGCTGTACCGCTACGCCGGCGATGGCGAGGGCGGCTTCGCCAAGGACATCCTGTGCGAGGTTCGATTTGTGCCGCTGCTTGATGGCGTGGCCCGCGAACTTTGAACGCAACCACCCGGGGACCTGAACGGAAACTATGCGGATGATTGCATCGAATACACTCACGGGCGTGATCGTCGGCGGCAAGCCGCCGATGCTCCTGTTGCTTCTGGCGAGCCTGGCGACGACGGCGCTGGCCGGATGTGCGACGCCGGAATATCCGATCAAGGCCAACTACACGCCGCCGCCGCCGATCACGCCGAAATACCCGATCACGCAGACGCCGGCCTCGCTTACCGAACCCGCTTCAGCCACCGACCAGGCCCGGAACGCTTCAACTCAGTCGGAACCGGCGCCGATCGCCACCGACGCTCCCGCCGCCGCCCCGACATCGAGCCCAGCGCCAGTTCAAAGCTCATCGCTGCCGCCGGTGACGACAGCCCCCGAAAGCCGCGCTCCAGCGCCGGCGGAGACATCCGCGCCGCCGCCGTCGCCAGCCTACCAGCCTGCGCCGACCCCCCCTCCGGTCTATGAGGCGCCGGTGCGCCGCACCGAGGTGCGCGTGGTGACCGGCGGCAAGCTCGTCAAGGCGCGCGGCATGTATCGCGACTACGAGGTCCAGGAGGGCGATCACCTCGACGCCATCGCCCGGGACCTTGAGGCCAGTCGAGACGAGCTGGTCGAGGTCAATCATCTCAAGCGCCCGTATCGACTGCGCCCAGGCCAACACATCCGTGTTCCGGTGGCCAAGGCCTATGTGGTCGAGAGCGGTGACACCTTGGCCACCATCGGTCGCCGATTCGGAGTCGGAGTCGGCGAGCTTGCCAATCTCAACGATCTTCCGACGCGCGGGCGTTTGTCGGCCGGCATGTTCATCGCTTTGCCGGCCCACTACACGGACCATGGCCCAACGCGTGAGACATTCAGCCGCGAAGTTTACGCGAACGCCCGTCCGCGCGCCTCCTACGCGACCCGAGCGCCGGAACGCACGCCTGCGCCGGCCTATCAATCCGGCCCCTATGTCCCGAGCAGCGAGGCCCTGGCGGCGGGCGCCGCCAAGCGCGCCGAGGGCTCCCGCGGCGAATCCACGCCCACCTATTCCTACGCGCCTAGCTACGAGACCCGTCCGACGCCCGAAGCGCCGATCAATTCCGCCGCCGTGGCCAGCCTCGGCCAGGGCCGTTTCATCTGGCCGGTGCGCGGATCGATCCTCGCCCCTTTCGGGACATCGGGGATCGGCCGGCGTAACGATGGCGTCGATATTGGCGCTCCCCAGGGCTCGGCAGTCCGCGCCTCGGCCGTCGGCCAGGTGGTCTACGCCGGCGATCAGGTGCCAGGTTTCGGCAATCTGGTTCTGATCAAGCACACCGGTGGTTGGGTCAGCGCCTACGCGCACCTGGGCAGCGTCAGCGTGCATATGCGCGACGATGTCTATCAGGGTGAGCAGGTGGGCACGGTTGGCGAGTCGGGCGGCGTTAGTCAGCCGCAATTGCATTTCGAATTGCGCTATGCCGCCAGCCCGGCGGACAAGGCTAAGCCTGTCGATCCGCTGTTGATGCTGCCGAAGTAGAAGATGTCCGGCTAACTCAGTTCGGAAACGCCGAGTTCGCCTGCCAGGTCGCGAATGTACTGCCAGGCGACCCGGCCCGAACGGGCGCCGCGCAGTTTGGCCCAGCGCAAGGCCCTGCCGTCGAGATCGGAGACGTCCAGGCCGAAACGATCGGCATAGGCGCGCACAGCCGCGAGATAGGTTTCCTGATCCATCGGCGGAAAGCCGATCCAGAGGCCGAAACGGTCGGAGACGCTGATTTCCTCTTCCGCGTCCTCGGCGCTCGCCAACGCGCCATGGCTTTCGGCGCTTTCGCGCGGCATCAGGTGACGGCGATTGGAGGTCGCCACGAAGAGCACATTTTCCGGCGGACCGGCGACGCCGCCTTCCAGCGCCGATTTGAGGGTCTTGGCCGCCGCCGCGCCCTCTTCGAAGGAGAGGTCGTCGCAGAGCACGACGAACCGTTCACCGCAACCGCGCAGGGTTTCGAACAGGCCCGGCAGAGCGCCGACCTCGTCGCGATCGACCTCCACCAGCCTCAATGCGGGCGAAGTGGCGGCGACATCCATGAACGCGGCCTTGACCAGCGAACTCTTGCCCGTCCCGCGCACCCCCCACAGCAGCACGTGATTGGCCGGCAGAGTGGCGGCGAAACGGGTGAGGGTCTCGCGCATGGCCGCCTTCTGCCGATCGATTCCCGCCAGAAGCGACAGCGGCAGCCCGAAGTCGGGTGCGGCGATGAAGCTCGCCGTAGCCGGATCGTGCCGCCAAATCCGGGCGCCGCTGAAATCCGGGGTGCGGTCGATGGGCGGCGCCAGACGTTCGAGGGCCGCGGCGATCCGCTCAAGCAGTTCGGCGTTGCGATCATGCATCTCAGCACGCCATAGACTCCTGCTTCGCATTGCAAAAGCCCGGGTGAACGCATAGCTTCCGCCCGCTTTTGGAAAGCGCCTGGGCGGCTGCGCCTTTGGCCTCCTGGTAGTTCCGGAACTCTTGAATGATCTTCGAAATGCCTTTCTTTCTGGCGGTCGCAGCGGCCGCGCCAGCCGCCGACGGCTTGACCGGCTTCCTCGCCGGCCCCGGCCAGTTCCTGCCGCTGGTGGCGCTGGTGGTGCTGTTCTACGTGATGATCATCATGCCGCAGGGCCGACGCCAGCGGCAGCACCAGGCCAAGGTGGGCGGCATCAAGCGTGGCGACACGGTGATCCTGTCCAGTGGCCTTAAGGGCAAGGTGGTGCGGGTCGAAGACTCGGAGGTAGGGGTCGAGATAGCCCAGAACGTGACGGTGAAGGTGGTCAAATCGATGATTGCCGATGTCGCCGCGCGGGGCGAACCGGCGGCCGCCAACGATTCAAAGTCCTGATCGCACCTGGCGATGCTGGCCCTTTCTCGCTGGAAGATTCTACTGGTCCTGGCCTCGGTCCTGTTCGGGCTGATCTTCACCCTGCCAAATCTGCTGCCCGACCCGGTTTTGCGGATGGTCCCGGCGTGGATGCCGCATGACAAGCTAAGCCTCGGCCTCGATCTTCGCGGCGGCTCTTATCTGTTGATGGAGGTCGACACCCCGGCTCTCAATCAAGAGAGACTTTCGAACCTGACTGAAGATGTGCGCACCAAGCTTCGCACCGCCCAGGTTAACTTCAACGGCCTTGCCCTGGCCGGCGGCGTGGTGTCGGTCCAGGTGCCCGACCCGACGCAGTTCAACCAGGCCTACAAACTGCTCGCCAATAATATTGGCGGGGCGTTGAGCGGCGGCGGCCGTGACGTGACTATCCGCCAGGTGGCCGGCCAGACCATTCAGATCGCCTATGTGCCGCAAGCCGCCCACGACGCCGCCGAGGATGCAGTCACCCGTTCGATCGAGATTATCCGCAAGCGCATCGACGCGCTGGGAGCGACCAACCCCTCGATCACCCGCCAAGGGGCTAACCGCATCGTCATTGAGGCGCCAGGCGAGAGCGATCCAGAGCGATTGAAGGCGGTCATCGGCAAGACCGCCAAATTGACCTTTCAGCTCGTGGACTCGGCGGTCACGCCGGACGACGTCAAGGCGAACCGCATTCCGCCTGACGCCGAGCTGCTGCCGAGCGACGACCACTACCAAGAATACTATGTGGTCAAGCGCCGGGTCATGGTCGATGGCGGCATGCTGACCAACGCCACCAACGGTCACGACGAAAACGGCAATCCTGACATCAATTTCGCCTTCAACGGCGTTGGCGCCCAGCGGTTCGGCGAGGCGACGAGTGAAAATGTCGGCAAGCCGTTTGCGATCATTATCGACAAGCGCGTCATCTCCGCGCCCAATATTCACACGGCCATCCTCGGCGGCAGTGGCGAAATCACGGGCAATTTCACTGAGGATTCGGCCCATGATCTGGCCCTGGTGCTCAAGACCGGGGCCTTGCCCGCACCTTTGCACATGGTCGAGCAACATACGGTCGGAGCGGAACTGGGCGCCGACGCGGTCAAAGCTGGCCAGATCTCGATCCTGATCGGGGCGGCGCTGATCTTCCTGTTCATCGTCCTGGCCTATGGCCTCTTCGGCGGTTTCGCGGCCATCGCCCTGGTGGTCAACGGACTGATGATCGTCGGGACCATGAGCCTGTTTCACGCCGTCCTGACGCTGCCCGGCATCGCCGGCCTGGTCCTCACCCTGGCCGTGGCGGTCGACGCCAATGTGCTGATCTATGAGCGGATGCGCGACGAGGTGCGCTCTGGCCGCGCGGCGATGGCGGCGGCCGATGCGGGGTTTTCCCGCGCCTTGACGACCATCATCGACGCCAATGTCACCACCGTGGTCGCGGCGGTGATCATGTTCAATCTCGGCGCCGGTCCGGTGAAGGGCTTCGCCTTGACGTTGCTGATCGGGGTTCTGATCAGTGTGTTCACGGCCGTGCTTATCACCCAGGTGCTGATCGGCTGGTGGTTCAAGGCCTTCCGGGCCAAGACCCTGCCGATCATCTGAGCGGAGCGCGAGCCGATGTGGCCTTTTATCAAGATCCTGCCGCAAAAGACGCACGTTCCGTTCGTCTCTCTGGCCCGCCTGCTCGCGACCTTGTCGTTGATCGCCGTCGCCGCCACGGCGGTGGGCTTCGTCTACCCGGGCCTCAATCTTGGGATCGACTTCAAGGGCGGGACGGTGTTGGAGTTCAACACCGGCGCCAAGCCGGCTGACGTTGGGGCGGTGCGCGAGGCCGTCAGCGGCCTTCATCTGGGCGATGTGCAGGTGCAGCGCTTCGG
>DATBOH010000181.1:0-2396 GCA_036553915.1 Caulobacteraceae bacterium
CGGTGAGGCAACGCGAGCCCTCGCCGGATTCCTGATCGGCGGCGGCGTCATCGCCTGGCCGGCCGGGTTTGGGATACAGCCGGCCGGTGAGCGTGGCCCAGTCAAACATCGGCTCAGCCGATGTGGCGCCGGGCGTCGGCCGCACCTGCCGAGCGTCATTCCACAGCTGGATCAGATTGACTCGCGTATCGTTGCCTGGGGTCAGCAACGCCGTGTTGTCGCAGCTTGAATAGTCGCCGTGGGCGAGGCTCCAGGTCGGCGTGCAGGTAAAATCGCCGCTTGCCCGCGCCGCTCCGCAGAGAGCGACGCCGCCCAGCATCGCCAGGATTGCCAACCGAAGACGCATAGAGCCCCGCTTCCCGTTCGGTCGTGTATCGGACGGCCCAGCTTGGGATCAAGTCAGCGTTGGGGGCTGTTCAGCCTTTTTTCTTCGGCGGCGAGCGGCGCTGGATCTTGGCCTTCGCCCAGCCGGATTTGTAGACCTTGCGCGGCGACGGCGCCGGTTCGGCCGTGCGGCCTCCCGGCCGGCGAGGCGGTTTGGCGATCGGGGCCGAGACGGTCTTGTAGGCGGCGCGATCGCCGCGCGGCAAGTTCTGCGGCGCTATGTGGGCGGCGAGCTGTTCGCGGATCACCTTGGGGCCGACCTCCTCGACAGCGCCGGGCTCCAGCGTGCCCAGGGCGAAGGGACCATAGGCGATGCGGATCAACCGATTGACCTTCAATCCCAGCGCCTCAAGCACCCGCCGAACCTCGCGGTTCTTGCCTTCGGCCAGGGTCAGGGTGATCCACAGATTGGCTCCCGCCGCGCCCTCGCGCGCCTTGTCGAGCCTGGCTTCGATAGGGCCGTAGCGGACACCTTCGACGGTCAGGCCATCGGCCAGCCGGTCGAGCCGGGCCTGATCGATGCGGCCAAAGGCGCGGGCGCGATAACGGCGCTTCAGGCCGGTAGCCGGCAGCTCCAGAGCCCGGGCCAGGCCGCCGTCGTTGGTGAGCAGCAACAGCCCCTCCGACGTCAGGTCGAGCCGGCCGACCGAGATCAGCCTCGGCAGGCCAGGGGGCAAGGCCTCGAACACTGTCCGCCGGCCCTTGGGGTCGCGGTGCGTGGTCATCAACCCGGCCGGTTTATGATAGCGGAACAGCCGCGCCGGCTCGGCGGCCTCGACCGGCGTTCCCGACACGGTGACGATGTCGCCAGAGCCGATACGCACGCCGGGTGTCGTCAGGACCTCGCCGTTGACGGCCACTTGCCCGTCGGCGATCAGGCGCTCGACATCGCGGCGCGAGGCGACGCCGGCCCGGGCCAGAAGTTTGGCGACCCGTTCACCCTCGGTCGACGTCACGGCTTGACCGCGCTCGCCGCTGCGGCTTGGCTTTAAGGCATGACTGACCATGACGCGGCGACCATGCGCATCGCCCTGGCCCTGGCGCAAGACGCCGCCGCCGCCGGCGAGGCGCCGATCGGCGCCCTGGTGCTGGACCCGGCCGACGGGCGGATTGTCGCCGCGGCCGTCAACGCCCCGATCGCGCTTGCCGACCCGACCGCGCATGCCGAAGTCCTGGCCCTGCGCGCCGCCGCCAAGACGCTCGGCAACTATCGCCTGACCGGCCTGACGCTGTTCGTCACCCTGGAGCCGTGCGCGATGTGCGCGGGGGCCATCAGCCACGCCCGCATCGGTCGGCTGGTGTTCGGGGCGGAAGATTCCAAGGGCGGGGCGGTCGTGCATGGTGCGCGAGTCTTCGATCAGCCCACCTGCCACTGGCGTCCGGAGGTGGTCGGCGGAGTGCTGGCGGCCGAGAGCGCCGCGCTGCTTCAGAACTTTTTTCGCGCCCGGCGAATTCGATCTCGCGCGACGCGCCTGCAACCATTGGAAGACTTACCCCCAAGCATCGAGCGGCTATGCGCCGAGGCGCGCGCCGAAGGATTCGGCTTTCTCGATCGGTTGGTGGACGAATGGCGTGATGGGACCCGTCAATATGATCAGCCCGGCGAACACCTTCTAGGCGTGTTTGCCGGCGACGAACTGATCGCCATTGGCGGCCTGTGCCGCGATCCGTACGCGGCCGGCTCGGCGGGTCGATTGCGCAGGCTATACGTGTCGCCCGCTGCGCGTCGGCAAGGCGTTGGCCAGAAGCTCGTCAAGGACCTGCTGACGCGCGGGGGATCCAGCTTCAGCAGTGTCATGCTTAGGACAGACAATCCTATCGCCGCGGCATTCTATGAGCGTCTAGGCTTCCTTAGGGTGGACCAGGACGCCGCGACGCACGTGCTGCAACTGTGAGGGTGATTGCGCCAGGAGCCCCGCCGTGCGATAGGTTTCAAACAATCGTTTGAACCGGAGCCGGGCCATGGATTTCGACTATTCGCCACGCCAGAAGGAGCTCATCCGCCGGGTTTC
>DATBOH010000245.1:0-7424 GCA_036553915.1 Caulobacteraceae bacterium
TCTGAGCCAGGGTCGTCCAATTGGGCGCCTTGCCGGCGAGACGGCCGTCGTCGCCGGAATAAAGATCGACCATCAGATAGGGCGAGCCAGGATCCTGGCCAACAGCCGCTGAAGCGGCGACGTTGGGGTCCGCGGTGGAACTCTGGTCGGCGGATGCCTGGTCGGCCGCACCTGGGTCCGTTGCGCCCTGATCGGCGCCGGACTGGGCGCCCTGGTCGCCGCCGCCAGGATCGGCGGCGGTATCGTCAGCCGAAGCCGGCGCGGCGGCCGCCAAAGTTGTCGAAGCGACCGACTCTTGGCTGCTGGTGTCAGACATGTCAGCGCCTTTCATTGAGGCGAATTGGCGCGCGCCGCCCGGCAAGCGCCGACCGTTGCGCAAGTATCCGATGTCGGTCGAGTACCACGGCCGAAAGCTAGTCTGGCGGCCTTGGGCCGACAATCGAAATGCTCCGTCCTCGGTAAAATAACGATCAGATTTGCGTGAAGCATAGGCCAAGTCATTGTAAGCTTTGCTCAGCCTCAATTGGGGCGCTGGACATCGGCGCCTGACTCGGCCCAAACGGCGACATGGACACCCCCCTGGCGCCGCCCCCGGATGGCGGGCGCATCATCGAGGAGCCGCTCAGCGAAGCTCTGTCGCGCCGTTACCTGGCCTATGCGCTGTCGACAATTACCCAGCGGGCGTTGCCGGACGTGCGCGACGGGCTAAAGCCGGTTCACCGGCGGCTGCTCTACGCCATGCGCCTGCTTCGCCTCGATCCCGAAACCTCGGCCAAGAAATCGGCCCGTGTCGTCGGCGATGTCATTGGTAAATACCATCCGCACGGCGACGTGGCCGTCTACGACGCGCTGGTGCGCCTGGCGCAGGAATTCGCTCAGCGCTATCCGCTCATCGACGGCCAGGGCAATTTCGGCAACATCGACGGCGATAACGCCGCGGCCATGCGCTACACCGAGTGCCGCCTGACCGCCGCGGCGCAGCTTCTGCTCGACGGGATCAACGAAGACGCGGTCGACTTTCGCGCCACCTATGATGGTGAGGACGAGGAGCCGGTTGTCTTGCCGGCCGGCTTTCCCAATCTGCTCGCCAATGGTTCGTCCGGCATCGCCGTCGGGATGGCGACCTCGATACCACCGCACAACGCCGCCGAGCTGATAGACGCCTGCCTGCTGCTGCTGGAGCGCCCCGGGGCCACGACGCTGGACTTGATGGCCCGGGCTCCGGGACCGGACTTTCCGACCGGGGGAGTGATCGTCGAAACACCCGCTTCGCTGGCCGAAACCTATGAGACGGGTCGGGGTGGGGTCAGGGTGCGGGCCCGCTGGAACCGCGAGGACACCGGCCGCGGAGTGTGGCGCATCATCGTCACTGAAATCCCCTACCAGGTTAAAAAGGCCGATCTGGTCGAGCAGCTGGCGGCCCTGATCGAGACCAGGAAGGCGCCGCTGCTGGCCGATGTGCGCGATGAATCGGCCGAGGACGTTCGCATCGTCTTGGAGCCCAGGGCCCGCACGGTCGAGCCGGAAATGCTCATGGAAAGCCTGTTCAAGCTCTCTGACCTGGAGACCCGTTTTCCGGTCAATATGAACGTGCTCGACGCCCACGGCGCGCCGCGGGTCATGAGTCTCAAACAGGCGCTGCAGGCGTTTCTGGATCACCGGCGCGAGGTGCTGGTTCGGCGGGCGCGTTATCGCCTGGGCGTGATCGAGCAGCGCCTGCATGTTCTGGACGGACTGCTGATCGTCTTTTTGGATCTCGATGAGGTGATCCGCATCGTCCGTTTCGAAGACGAGCCCAAGGCGAAGCTGATCACGCGCTTCGAAATCAGCGACATCCAGGCCGAAGCCATCCTCAATACCCGCCTGCGCCAGTTAGCGAAGCTTGAGGAAATGGAGCTCAGGCGCGAACACGCGGGGCTGGCCGCCGAGCGTGACGGCCTCAAGGTTCTGCTCGGGCGCGATCAGGAACAATGGAAGCTGGTCGCCGTTGGACTGCGCGGGGTGCGCAAGCTCTTGGGACCCCAGACCGCCGTCGGGGCCAGGCGATCGACCTTCGAGACAGCCCCGGCCGTCGACCTGGCCAACGCCGTCGAGGCGATGGTGGCCCGCGAGCCGATCACCGTCATTCTTTCAGAGCGCGGCTGGATCCGGGCGGTGCGCGGCAAGGTCGAAGATCCCGCCGCCCTGGCCCTCAAGGAAGGTGACAGCCTCGCCTTCCTGGTCGCCGCCGAGACCACCGACAAGCTGTTGCTATTTGCTTCCGATGGCCGATTCTTCACCCTGGCGGGCGACAAGCTGCCGTCCGGGCGCGGCCACGGCGAGCCGCTACGTCTAATGGTCGATCTGGCCGACGACGTGCGCATTCTCAGCGTCTTTCCATTTCGCGCCGGGCACAGGCGGCTGCTGGCGTCGCGGGCGGGTTATGGCTTCGTGGTCGCCGAGGATGAGGTTGTGGCGCTGCGCAAGGCTGGCAAGCAGGTGCTCAACGTCGATGCGCGCGGCGCAGCCGCTTGCATCGCCGCCGATGGCGATCACATCGCAACGATTGGCGACAACGCCAAGGCGCTGATTTTTCGGCTCGATGAATTACCTAATCTTTCAAAGGGAAAGGGCATTAAACTTCAGAGCTATCGGGAAGGTGGACTGCGCGATCTCAAGGTGTTCGAGGCGGCGGACGGCCTGTCCTGGACCGATGCCGCGGGGCGGCTGCGCGCGTGGCCCGAATGGGAGGCGTGGAAGGGGCGGCGCGCCGGGGCCGGGCGGCTGGTCCCGCGCGGTTTTCCGTCGAGTCGGCGGTTCCGACCGTAGCAAGCGCGACAGCAGCGTTCGGCTGCGCTAGGCTGAAGGCTTGTGCGACCACCGGCCGCGCGCCAGGCTTCCGCCTAGATGGGGTTTCGTCTAGGCGGAAAACGCCACGAAACGAGGGAGATTGAACTTGAATCGACTGGCATTGATCGCGACCGCAACCGCTGTGGCGCTGACCGCCGTCTCCGTGGCCGCCAGGCCGGGTCCGGCGACGGTGGCGGCCGCCCTGGCCGACCCGGGCCGCCCCGCCGCCGATGTCGCGCGTGACCCGGCCCGCAAGCCAGCCGCGGTCATCGCCTTCGCCGGACTCAAGCGGGGCGACCGGGTGATCGATTTCATCCCGGGCGGCGGCTACTTCACGCGCATCTTTTCCGGCGTCGTCGGTCCAAAAGGGCATGTCTACGCCATGGTGCCTGGAGCCGCGGCCGATATGGAAGCCAAGCTCACCAAGACCATTGGCGATTTCGCGGCCACTCACCCCAACGTCAGCGTGGTGATCACCAAGGGCTTGGATTTCAGCGCCCCTGGCGGGCCGGTGGACGTGTTCTGGACGGCGCAGAACTATCACGATCTCTACAATCCCCTGGCCAAGGGCGCGCCGGCCCCGACAACCATGTTGCCGCTCAACAAGGCGGTGTTCGCGGCACTGAAGCCCGGCGGCGTCTATTTCATCATCGACCACGTCGCCCCGGCCGGCTCTGGAATCAGCGACACCAGCACCCTGCACAGGATCGATCCGACCCGGGTCAAGGCTGACGTCGTCGCGGCCGGGTTTGTTTTCGTCGGTTCGAGCGATGTGCTCCGAAACCCCGCCGATCCGCATACCAAGATCGTCTTCGACGCCTCGATCCGCGGCCACACCGATCAGTTCGTCTTCAAGTTTCGCAAGCCGGGATAAGAGCCGCAGTCCCGGCGCGAACCTAAACGGACCGGCGTGCGCCCAGGCCCCTGGCGACGCGTCCGCAGGCGTGCGCCTAGGGCTCCGACGGCGACCTGTTTGACGCCCGGGCGACAGGCGCCTGGAACGCCAACAGGGGCTTGGCTAGCGAACTTGACAATGAGAACAAAAAGGGAATAGTGCCTGGAGAACAAACAAGCAACATCATCAGGTGTCCCCATGTTTCGCTTCGCCCGTGAACTGCCGGCCCTTGTCTCGGTGACGGGGTTCGTCTGGATGGTCTGCCAGATGACTCAGCTGGTCGGCTGAGTCGCCCCTTGGAGGCGCGCGGACGTCACGTGGATCAGGCGCAATTCGTCCATCTGCGCGTCCGCTCGGCCTATTCGCTCCTGGAAGGCTCGATCAAGGCCGAGAAGATCGGGGCCCTGGCCGCCGCCGACGGAATGCCGGCCGTGGCCCTGACCGATCGGGCCAATCTTTTCGGAGCCCTGGAATTCTCTCAGATCACCCGAGAGATGGGGGTCCAGCCGATCGTCGGCTGCGCCTTGCCGGTGAGCGGCCTCGGCGAAGGTCCGCCGGAGCGCTGGGCTAAGCCGCCTTGCGTCATCCTACTGGTCCAGAACGAGACCGGCTATCGCAACCTCTGCGAACTCTCCTCGGCGGCCTTTCTGGATGACGACAGCGGGGCCGAGCCCCAGGTCGCCTGGGACAGGGTCGTCGCCCATGCCGAGGGATTGATCCTGCTCTCAGGCGGTCCCGACGGGCCGGTCGATCCGTTGTTCGTCACAGGGCGCGCGGTCGAGGCGGAAGCGGCGCTCGGAGCCATGCAGCAGGCCTTCGGCGACCGTTTCTATGTCGAACTTCAGCGTCATGGGGTGGATACCGAGGCGCGCGCCGAAGCTGGTCTCGTGGCCTGGGCCTACGCCAACGATGTTCCGCTGGCGGCCACTAACGATGTCTATTTCGGCGCCGAGAAAGCCTGGCGCGCCCACGACGCCCTGCTGTGCATTGCCGATGGGGCTTTCGTCGGCCAGGAGGAGCGGCGTCGGGTGACACCCGAACACCGCTTCAAAAGCGCCGCCGAGATGCGAATCCTGTTCGCCGACCTTCCCGAAGCCTGCGACAACACTGTCGAAATCGCCCGGCGCTGCGCGTTCCTCGTGAAGAAGCGCGAGCCTATCCTGCCGCGCTTTCCGACCACCGGCGGCCGCAGCGAAGACGAGGAACTGGCCCAGCAGGCGCGCGAGGGGCTGCGTCGACGCCTCGAGACTGTCGTCGGTGGCGCTCCGCAAGCAGCCTACCAGGAGCGCCTGGAGCGCGAGATCGGCGTCATCCAGCAGATGGGATTTTCCGGCTACTTCCTGATCGTCTCCGATTTCATGAAGTGGGCCGCCAGCCACGACATTCCAGTCGGTCCCGGACGTGGCTCCGGCGCCGGCTCGGTGGTCGCCTGGTCGTTGCTGATCACCGGCATCGACCCGTTGCGGTTTGGTTTGTTGTTCGAGCGCTTCCTCAATCCCGAACGGGTCAGCATGCCCGACTTCGACATCGACTTTTGCCAGGAGCGGCGGGAGGAGGTGATCGCCTATGTGCAGGAGCGCTACGGCGCCGACCGTGTGGCCCAGATCATCACCTTTGGCAGCCTGCAGGCCCGGGCGGTGGTGCGCGACGTCGGTCGGGTGCTGCAATTGCCGCTTGGCCAGGTCGACCGCCTGGCCAAGATGATTCCCTCCAATCCGGCCAATCCGGTGAGCCTGGCGCAGGCGCTCGAAATCGAACCGCGGCTGAGGGCCGCGCGCAGCGATGACCCGGCGGTGGACGACCTTTTCGACCTCGCGCTGCAACTTGAGGGCCTCTACCGCAACGCCTCGACCCATGCGGCGGGCGTGGTCATTGCCGACCGGCCCTTGACCGAGCTGACGCCGCTCTATCGTGATCCGCGTTCGCCCTTGCCGGCGACCCAGTTCAACATGAAATGGGTCGAGAGCGCCGGACTGGTGAAGTTCGATTTCCTGGGCTTGAAGACCTTGACCGTGATCCGCCGAGCGACCCGGTTGCTCGAGCGTCGCGGCGACGCGGTGGCGATCGCCAACCTGCCGCTCGACGACCCAACGACCTATGAACTGCTGTCGGCCGGCCACACCGTGGGCATCTTCCAGATGGAAGGCCAGGGCATGCGCGACACCCTGCGTAAGCTCCGCCCCGGCACGCTGGAGGAAATCACCGCGCTGATCTCGCTCTATCGCCCCGGCCCGATGGATTTCATTGACGACTATGTCGAAGGCAAGATGGGCCGCCGGCCGGTGAACATCCTGCCGGGCCTCGAAGACGCCTTGGGCGAGACCTTCGGGGTGATCGTCTACCAGGAACAGGTGATGCGTATCGCCCAGGTGCTGGCCGGCTATTCCCTCGGCGAGGCCGATCTGCTGCGCCGCGCCATGGGCAAAAAGAAGAAGGAGGAGATGGACCAGCAGCGGGCGCGCTTCCTTTCCGGAACCGACGCGCGCGGCCTAGCGCGCGCGCCAGCCGAGCAGATGTTCGAGCGGATGGCCAAGTTCGCTGGCTATGGCTTCAACAAGTGCCACGCCGCGCCCTACGCCCTGATTTCGTACCAAACCGCGTGGTTGAAGGCGAACCGGCCGGTGGAGTTCTTCGCCGCGTCAATGAGTCTGGATATCTCCAATACTGACAAGCTGGCGGTATTCTATCAGGACGCCCGGCGGCTGGGCGTGCCGGTGCTGGCCCCGGACATCAACCGCTCTGGGGCCGACTTCAGCGTCGAGGATGGCCAGGTTCTCTATGCCTTGGGCGCGATCCGCCATGTCGGTCGCGCCGCCATGGAACATGTGGTCGAGGTCCGCGAGACTGGCGGCCGGTTCATCGATCTGTTCGATTTCCTGGCTCGGGTGGATCCACGCCATGTCAACAAGCGCAGTCTTGAGAGCCTCGCGCGCGCCGGAGCCTTCGACAGCGTGCATCCGCATCGGGCCCAGCTCGTCGCCGCCGCCGATCAGCTCATGGCTTTTGCACAAGCCCAGGCCAGCGATCGGGCATCGGCCCAGGAAAGCCTGTTCGGGGAGGCCGGCGAAGGAACGCGGCCCCGATTGCCGGCGGTTGAGGCCTGGACGCCGGTCCAGCGCTTGGATGAGGAGTTGAATGCGGTCGGTTTCTATCTGAGCGGTCATCCCCTGGACGATCTGACCGGCCTTCTGCGCCGACGCCGGTTCACCCTGTATCAGGATGCGGTTGCGGCCAGCCTGAGCGGCGGTGAAGCCTTTCGGATGGCCGGCGTCGTCCGCCGACGTCAGGAGCGCAGTTCGTCTCGGGGCGGTAAGCTGGCCTTTGTCGCCCTGTCCGACCCTTCAGGCGAATTCGAAGTTCTGTTCATGCCCGATGCCCTGAGCGCTTGCCGAGATTGTCTTGAGCCAGGCAAGATCGTGGCCATCAAAGCGCGCGTGCGGGTCAATGACGGCGAGGTGCAGTTTTATGGCGATGAGGCGCGCCCGTTCGACGAGGTGATCGACAAGGTCGCGACCGGACTGCGAGTCCATGTCTCTCCGGAGCGGGCGGCCATGGATTCGCTTCGCCAGCGCCTGGAGCCTCAGGCCCATGGCGCCGAGGTGAACCTGGTCGCCGCCTTCTCCGGCGGCCGTGAGATTGAACTGAAGCTCCCGGGCCGCTATCGCCTCGACGCCGCTATCCGTGGCGCCATCAAGATCGT
>DATBOH010000266.1:0-2823 GCA_036553915.1 Caulobacteraceae bacterium
ACCGAGGCGGCCAGGGCCTCGCGCACATGCACGGGGGCCCCCATCATCAGCGGCGTGTCGAAGATGCCTGGCAAGATGGTATTGACCCGTATCCCCTCGCCCATGAGGTCGCGGGCGATCGGCAAGGTCATGCCGACGACCCCGCCCTTGGAAGCCGAATAGGCGGCCTGGCCCATCTGGCCGTCTTCGGCGGCCACCGAGGCGGTGTTGACGATCGCTCCACGCTCGCCGTCCTCCAGCGGCTCCAGGGTCAACATGCCGGCGGCGCTCTTGGCGATGCAACGGAAGGTTCCGATCAGATTGATCTGGATGATCAGATTGAAGTGGGCCAGCGGGAAGTGTTTGATTTCACCGGTATTGCGATCACGGCTGGCGGTCTTGGCGGCGTTGCCGGTGCCGGCGCAATTCACCAGGATTCGCTCCTGCCCATGGGCGGCGCGCGCCTTGGTGAAGGCGGCGTCGACCTCTTCGTCCGAGGTCACGTTGCACAGACAGAAGACACCGCCGATCGCCTTGGCGACGGCTTCACCCTTGGCCTCGTTCATGTCGAAGATGGCGACCTTGACGCCCTGGGCGGCCAAGGCGCGCGAGGTCGCTTCGCCGAGGCCCGAGCCTCCTCCGGTGACGACGGCGGCGACAGATGAATCCAGCTTCATGGGCGGCTCCTATGGCAAATTGCCCGCCGGGTTTAGACCGGCCCGACGCCGCCACAAAGCCTCACTTGGCGTCAACTCCGGCGCTGCGTCCAGGCATCCAGGTCGTCCTCCAGGCCCATATAGGCCAAGCCCGAGGCGATCGAGACCAGCTCGGCGCCGCCCTCCAGCCGAGCCTCGCCGAAGCGCTCGGCGAACAGCCGGCGCACGGCCGGCACGAACGCCGATCCGCCGGTAAGAAAGACGCGGTCGATGTCGCGCTCGGTCATGCGGGCCCGCGCCAGGGCCTGGTCGAGTGCGGCGGCGATGGCCCGAAGTTCCGGGGCGATCCAGGACTCGAACTCCGAGCGCCCGACCGGGCGGCGCAGGCTGACCGAACCGGCGTCGAACTGGAAAACCGCACTTTCCGCGCCGGATAGCGCCTGCTTCAGCGCCGATACCGACCGATAGAGTCCATAGCCATGATTGTGGTCGAGGATCTCAACCAGCCGCCCGAACTTTTCGGCCTCAACCGCGTCGCGGCGCAATCGGCGAATGTCGCGCATGTCGGCCGAGGCTCGCAGAAGCGCCAACTGCTCCCAGCGCGCGAAGGCGGAATAGTAACGGTTGGGGATCGGCAAGAGCTTGTCGAAGGCGCGATAGGCCGACCCCTTGCCGAGCTCCGGCGAGACGACGTTGTCGATGATTCGAAAATCGAAGGCGTCGCCGGCGACGCCAACGCCGGCGTTGCCCAGTGCTTCGGCCCGCAAGCGGTCATCGTGGCGACGGAAGCGGGCAATGGAGAAATCGCTGGTGCCGCCACCGAAGTCTCCCACTAGAACCACGGCGTCGGCGCTGAGCTGGCGGGCAAAGAAGAACGCGGCCGCCACCGGCTCGAACGCGTAGCGGATATCCTCAAAGCCAAGGCGCTCAAAAGCTCTCTGATAGCGGGCCAGGGCGAGGTCAGGATCGGGACTGGCGCCGGCGAACTGCACCGGCCGACCGACGATGGCCGTTTTCGGCCCCGCATCCAGGCGCCCGCGCGCGTGAGCCCTCAGCCGCAGCATGAACGCCGAAAGCATATCCTCGAACTGATAGCGGCGGCCGAAGATCCGCGTCTCCTGGAACAACGGGCTGGCGGCGTAGCTTTTGAACGATTGAATGAGGCGGGTCTCGATCGGCTCTTCGACATAGGCTTCGATCGCCCATGGACCAGCCTCGACAATCCGCCGTTGAGGATCGTCGGGGTCTGGATGAAAGCTCAAGGCGGAGCGGAACGCAGGCTCGTCCGGCGCCTCCCCGTCATAGGTCAGCAACGTCGCCTCGCCGTCGCTTCCGATCAGGCTAAGGACGGTGTTGGTAGTGCCAAAGTCGATGCCGATGGCGCCGCCGCCCGGCATGGCCAGTCCCTCTCGCTCGGCAGGGCCGGGCAAAGGCCCTGCTGCGACGGGCAAGTCAAGTCAGACCAGGCGCGCGGTCTCCGCCAGCGGGCTATCATAGGCGGCCAGTTGCGCCATGGTCAGGATCTTGGAGACCGACGCCGACAGCGGACAGATCTGCACTGGCTTGGAGAGGCCAACAAGGATCGGACCGATCACCGTCGCGGCGCCGAGGGCCTGCACCAGCTTGGTGGATATGGAGGCCGAATGGATGGCCGGCATGATCAGCACATTGGCCTCGTCGGTGAGACGCATGAATGGATAGTTGTCTGTCGAGCCCGGATCGAGCGCCAGTTCCGGCGGCATTTCGCCTTCATATTCGAAGTCGGCGTCGCCACGCGCATCCAGCATCGCCACCGCCTGGCGAACCCGATCCGAGCGCAAGCCAGACGGATTGCCGAAGGTCGAATAGGACAGGAACGCGAGGCGCGGGGTGAATCCGAGCCGGCGCACCGTGCGCGCCGCGCCATGCGCGATTTCAATGAGCTCGGAGGGCTCGGGCAGTTCGGTGACGCTGGTGTCGGCGACGAACAGGGTCTTGCCCCTGGCCAGCACGATCGACATGCCTAGGACCCGGCCGCCTGGCGCGGGATCGATGACCCTCAGCACCTCCTCGAGCACCTGATTGAAGCTGCGCGTGACCCCCGTCACCACGCCATCGGCGTAGCCGAGCGCGACCATGGATGCGGCGAAGGAATTGCGATCCTGATTGATCAGCCGTTGCACGTCGCGGCGCAGATAGCCGTGGCGCT
>DATBOH010000290.1:0-6831 GCA_036553915.1 Caulobacteraceae bacterium
TGATCGTGACGGGCGAAAAGGCGACGTGGCCAACGATCTCGCCGGTCTGCGTCGCCACGAGGGAAAGGGTCAAGGCGCCTGCCGCCCGCAACGCGTCTATGACCGCGGCTTCGGTATTGTCGCTGAACGGCATGCCCTTGAAGGCGGTGTCGGTAAGGGCGTGGATTGTGGTCGCGTCGTAGGGACGTTCCAGTCGAATCCGCATGTTGATGAGCCTGTAGGGAACCTGAGTGTGCAGCGGACCGAGCGGCCGCGATCCCGCGGCCGTGGTGGCTGTTGCGGCGCGTCTCGCTAGACCGAGACGCTCAGCGGGTTCCCGCATTCTCTGACATGGCCTTGCAGTACCGGTCCTGCCAGCAAACGCAAGGATTTCGCGCAGTCCGCCTTGGGATCGAAACCGGTCATTGGCCCCAGGCAGAAACCGGACTTCGGGAGGTCGGCCATGGCGACCGACTCGGTGTTGGTCCAGGGTACGCACAATCATTTTGACGGCGGACCCAGGAGCGCAAGGCATTTTGCCGCCGTCTGCCGAAGGTCCGCGACAACCGCTGGGCTTGGCGTGATGCCGAGATGGGTGCGAACCGGATCAATGATGTCATTGGCCGCAATGAGCCGTCCCACTCTGATGTATGTGCGAAGGCGGTCAACCGCCGCCAATTGGTCCGCCACGGTCTTGGTGTCGGGCGGTAGGGCGAAGCGTCCGGTCATGGCCGTCGCATATTCGTCCCGATAGCGCAGGTTGAATTCGCGTAGCAGATTGGCTCCGCGAAACGCTTCGGCATAGATCTGGAACCGGCTGGTGGCCATGTGGTCGCCAATCTGGCTCGCCACGGCGCTTTCCCAGGCCAGAACTTTCCACGGATTGCCCTGGAACGGCGGGCCGAATTCGTGGAGCCGTTCCATGTCAGCAGCGTCATGCTTGACCAGGTCCGCCTGCATTCGGTTGAGATAGGCTTCCGAGCAAGGCCTCAGAATTTCGTATTGGGTGGCGTAAGAACTGTCGTCCTTCAGATCGGCCCGCAAGCGCTCTTCGGCATGGGCGACCTTGTGGCTCCAGTTGAAGGCTTCCACGGCCTGTTCCAGGGCCAGTGCGATGAGCACCCCCACGACAATGACACTGATCTCCGACAGAAAGTCGCGCACGCCATGAAGCGGCTTGGGCTTGTGGATGTGCATCGTCCCCCCAACGGCGGTTTCCGGACGCGGGCCGCCATCCGCAGGCTCCTGTTCGTCCGCCATCCCGCTGCCCTGTCAAGTATTCCATGGACAGCGGGGGCGCGGGCAATGTCAATCAGGGCTTAGGCGGATGGTTGGCGAGGACCGCTTAGGTTCGAAAATCCCCGTTGGCGCCGCGCCAAAGCGTATTCCTGGGATCGTTGCTCTCCGCCTCAGTCGAAGATCGGCACGAGGAAGGAGCGCTCGTATCCTGAGAAGCACGGGGTTTCGTTGAATCTCTCGGTGGTGGCTTTGCAGCCTTCGTCCTCGGCGACGGCCGCACGATATTGGTCATAGGCCTCGACGTTCGGGAAGCTGAACAGGGCGAAGGCGACATCCGCCGGCGCGGCTGCACCCATTTCGGGGAAGCTGAAGGCTGGGTCCGGGAGGCGGTCGTTGTCGGTACCGGGAACGAAATAGCCGTGATGGGCCCCGCCGTACTTTCGGATCAGGCCGATCCACGCTTGAGCATAGTCGCGGAACTCAGCCAGCTTCCCCGGTTCGATCCGGTAACGGATGACGCACGTGAACACGACCACTCTCCCTGCCGCCGACGGACCGACCATACCGGCCGCCACCGCTTCGCGGTCCTCCTCACCCATTGCGCAGGGAAGGATCAGCACCAAGCTCTAGGCCAGCCCATCCCCGCGTCCGAGCGGGTCGGGCAACGGCTCGCCAGCCGGGACAAAGCTGAGCGAGACCGAATTGATGCAATAGCGCAGGCCGGTGGGCGGCGGCCCGTCCTCAAACACATGCCCCTGATGGGCGCCGCAACGGCCGCAGCGCGTCTCGATCCTCTGCATGCCATGACTGACATCGCGCACCAGGGCGACATTGGCCTCGGCGATCGGCGCATAGAAGCTTGGCCAGCCGGTGCCGCTCTCGAACTTGGCCTTGGCGCGGAAAAGCGGCAGGCCGCAGAGCCGGCAGGCATAGACGCCGTCGGTCTTGACGTTGAGCAGACCGCCGCAGAACGGGGCTTCGGTGCCATGGCGGAGCAACACCTGGCGTTCCTCAGCCGTCAGAGTGGCCTCCAGCCGCGCTCGCTCCTCGGCATCGGGCGGGGTCAGGTTGAAAGCGTCCTCTGAGGTGGCGGCGGCTTCGGCCATGGCTGTCTCTCGCTTCAGCTTTCGCGGCCCGGCGGCGCGGTTGTCATCCGCCGTCCTCGCGTCTAACCCCTTACCGTCCATATAGGATCGGCCCGCGGCTCGCCCATGTTCTCGAAGATATTGATCGCCAATCGCGGCGAAATCGCCGTCCGGATCATCAAGACCTGTCGACGGCTGGGGGTCGGCGTGGCGATCGTCTATTCGGAGGCCGACGCCGATTCCCTGGCGGTGGAACTGGCCGACGAGGCGGTCCTGATCGGCCCGCCGCCAGCGGCGCAGTCCTATCTGCTGGGCGAGAAGATCATCGCCGCCGCCCGCGAAACCGGGGCCGAGGCGATCCACCCGGGCTTTGGGTTTCTTTCGGAGAACGCCGGCTTCGCCCGCGCCTGCGCCAAGGCCGGCATCGTCTTCATCGGCCCCAATCCCGAGGCCATCGAGGCCATGGGCGACAAGATCCAGTCAAAGAAATTCGCGGCCAAGGCCGGTGTGAGCGTCGTGCCGGGCCATGTCGGCGAAGTCCGCGACACCGCCCACGCTATCGCGGTGGCCGAGGCGATCGGCTATCCGGTGATGCTCAAGGCCTCGGCCGGCGGCGGCGGCAAGGGCATTCGCGTGGCGCGCCAGCGCGCCGATGTCGAGGAAGGCTTCGGGGCCGTGCGGGCCGAGGCCGCCGGGGCGTTCGGCGACGACCGGATCTTCATCGAGAAGTTCATCGACAACCCGCGCCACATCGAGATCCAGGTGTTGGGCGACAAGCACGGCCATGTGGTCCATCTGTTTGAGCGGGAATGCTCGATCCAGCGGCGCAATCAGAAGGTCATAGAGGAAGCGCCGTCGCCGCTCCTGGACGAGGCCACTCGCGCGGCGATGGGGGCGCAGGCCGTGGCCCTGGCCAAGGCGGTCGGATACGACTCGGCCGGCACGGTGGAATTCGTCGCCGGCCAGGACCGCGCCTTCTACTTCCTGGAGATGAACACCCGGCTTCAGGTCGAGCATCCGGTGACCGAGCTGATCACTGGCGTCGATCTGGTCGAGCAGATGCTGCGTTCGGCGGCTGGCGAGGCGCTCGGCTTTACCCAGGATGAGCTCGCCATTGACGGCTGGGCCATGGAGGGCCGGCTATACGCCGAGGACCCGTACAGGAACTTCCTGCCGTCGATCGGCCGGCTGTCGCGCTTCCAGACGCCGCCCGAGTCCGCGACGCCGCTCGGCAAGGTGCGCAATGACACCGGGGTGCGCGAGGGCGACGAGATTTCGATCTACTACGACCCGATGATCGCCAAGCTGTGCGCCTGGGCCCCCGACCGCGCGGGCGCGATCGCCGGCCTCGGCAGGGCTCTCGAACAGCTTCACATCGAGGGCTGCGGCCACAATGCGCCGTTTCTCTCGGCGGTCATGGACCAGCCCCGTTTCGCGTCCGGGGCCCTCTCGACCCGCTACATCGAGGACGAGTTTCCTGGCGGGTTCAAGGGCCTGGCCGCGCGGGACGAGCAGCGCGACATGGCCGCCGCCGCCGCCGCGTGGATGCACAGAACGATGTCGCGGCGGGCCAGGGCCGCCGGTTCGCCGTTTCTCACCGCTCCGCGCGACGATTGGGTGATCGTCTGCGATGGCCTGCGCCGCTCCGTTCGCCTGGCGCAATCCGCCGACGGCCTCGAAATCACCTTTACCGACGAGGGCCGGGTGGTGCGCCTGGCACATATCGACTGGCGGCCAGGCGCGGCGCTGTTTTCCGGCGAGCTCGATGGGGCGGCGTTCACGCTCACCGTCGCGCCAGCCCCCGAAGGCTTCCAGATCCGCCATCGGGCGGCGCGGATGAAGGTTCTGGTGCTGACGCCGCGCTCCGCCGACCTGCATGAACGATTGCCGGCCAAGCCGCCGCCGGACACGTCGCGGTCGGTCCTCTCGCCGATGCCCGGGCTGGTGATCAGCGCCGATGTCGCGGCCGGTCAGAAAGTCGAGGAAGGTCAGGTGCTGTTTGTCATCGAGGCGATGAAGATGCAGAACATCATCCGGGCCGAGCGCGCTGGCGTCATCGCCGCTTGCCCGGTAAAGGCCGGCGACAGCGTCACCGCCGACGATGTGCTGGCCGAGTTCGCGTGACTTTCGCCAATTCGTGGGTGAGGCCAATTCGTGGGTGAAGAATGAACGGGCCGATCGACTGGCGGGCGCTTTTTTCCTCGCCGGTCGGGCGCTGCTCGCGCGGCCGCTTCTGGTTCGCCGCCTCGGCCTTGTTCATCGTCGCGATCCTCTATGAAGCGGCGGCCGGGCCGACCGCCAAGCTGCTCACCTTCTGGTTCGTCTATCCGCTGCTGATCGCCTCGGCCGCCTGCGTCCTTTCCAAGCGGCTCCATGACCGCGGGCGCAGCGGCTGGTGGGCGGCGCTGGTGCTCCTGGGGGTGGCGCTGGCCTGGCAGACGCCCAATGGCGGCCGACTGCTCCTGGCCCTGCCGATCCTGGTCTGGGCGGGGGTCGAGCTGGTGCTGATGGCCGGCGAGCAGGGCGCGAACCGATTTGGCCCCAACCCGGCCTCGGCCGCGGCTTGATCAGTCTCTTACCCCCTATCGAGGAACGCCATGATGCGGATTGAATTCGTCGCCAACGCCGAGCTGCCCGGGCCGGATGGAGTGCTGGCGCTCCTGGCCTTCGAGGGCGAGGACGCGAAGCCGGAGGTTGCGGCGCTGGACAAGGCCAGCCGTGGGACGATCGCGCGGGCTTTGAGCGGCGGGCGCTTCACGGGCGCCAAAGGCCAGGTGCTCGATCTGGTCGCCCCACACGGGCTGGAGGCGGCCAGGCTTTTGCTGGTCGGGGCCGGCAAGCGCGCCGACTTCGATGACAAGGCGGCGGAGACCGCGGCGGCGCAGGCCTGGCAGGCGGTCAAGGCCAGCGGGGCCCTGAGCCTGACGCTGCGGCTCGGCGAGCCGGCGAGGGCGGCGGCCGGGGCGCTCGGCGCGAGCTTGGCGGCCTATCGCTTCGATCGCTACCGGACCACGGAAAAGCCGGACCGCAAGCCCTCGGTCAAGGCGGTGCGCATCGCCACCGACGATCCGAAGGCGGCGGCAAAGGCGTGGAAGCGGCTGTCGGCGGTGGCCGAGGGCGTGATCCTGGCCCGCGACCTGGTTTCCGAGCCGGCCAATATCCTCCATCCGGAGGAGTTCGCCCGCCGGGTCAAAAAGCTCGGCGCGCTTGGCGTTGAGGTCGAAATCCTGGGCGAGAAAGAAATGAAGCGCCTGGGCATGGGGGCGCTCTTGGGCGTCGGCCAGGGTAGCGTCCGGGAGAGCCAGCTCGCCGTCCTGCAGTGGCGCGGGGCCAAGGATCCGAAGGCCGCGCCGGTCGCCTTCGTCGGCAAGGGCGTGTGCTTCGACAGCGGCGGCGTCAGCCTCAAGCCGGCCGACGGCATGGAGGAGATGATCACCGACATGGGCGGCGCGGCCGCCGTGGCCGGAACCCTGGCGGCGCTGGCCAGGCGCAAGGCCAAGGTCAACGCCGTGGGCATACTGGGTCTGGTCGAGAACATGCCCGATGGCGCGGCGCAGCGTCCGGGCGATGTGGTGACGACAATGTCAGGCCAGACGGTCGAGGTGATCAATACCGACGCCGAGGGGCGGCTCGTGCTCGCCGATTGCCTCTGGTACTGCCAACAACGCTTCAAGCCGGCGCTGATGATCGACCTGGCGACGCTGACCGGGGCGATCGTCATCGCGCTCGGCAAGGATCTGGCCGGCCTGTACAGCACTGACGAGGCGCTGGCGGCCAATCTGCTGGCGGCCTCGACGGCGAGCGGCGACGCACTCTGGCGGATGCCGTTGCCGGAAGCCTACGACAAGCAGATCGAAAGCCATATCGCCGACGTCAAGAACACCGGCGGCCGGCCGGGCGGCTCGATCACCGCCGCGCTGTTTTTGAAGAAATTCGTCAACGGCCTGCCGTGGGCCCACCTCGACATCGCCTCGACGGCCTGGCGGCCCGGTTCGACCGTGCCGACCATCCCGAGCGGGGCCAGCGGCTTCGGCGTGCGTCTGCTCGACACCCTCGTGGCCGAGCACTACGAAGACTGAGGCCGGACGGACCTCATGGCCTGCGACGTCTGGTTCTATCACCTGGAGCGCTCACGCCTGGAGACGGTGCTTCCGGAGCTCCTGGAGAAGACCCTGGCGCGGGGTTGGAAGGCGGTGGTGCGCTCGCCGCTGCCGGAGCGCCTTGAGCATCTCGACGGATTGTTGTGGACCTGGCGCGACGACGCCTTTCTCGCCCATGGCCTGGCCAGCGAGCCGAACGCCGAGCGTCAGCCGATTTTGCTCAGCGGCGATGAAACCCTCGCCAAAGGCGCTCAGGCGCTGTTCCTCATCGACGGCGCCGAGGCCGGCGATCTCGCCGGCCTGGAACGCTGCATCCTGATCTTCGATGGCGGCGATGAGGAAGCCGTGGAGCGCGCCCGGGGGCAATGGCAGGCCTTCAAAGGGGCTGGCCACGATGTCGCCTATTGGCGCCAGAGCCCGACCAAGGG